>CAJQPE010000081.1 GCA_905480125.1 uncultured Flavobacteriales bacterium
CATTAAAGATGGTCTTGGAAATAAATTAATTGAATGCAGGTCATTTGGTGATTTGCCGGGACTAAAACTAGATGCTACCGGTAAAAAAACTATCACAGCTACGATTTATCAAAATTTAAAAGCGGGAACATATAGCGTAACTGTTGGGTCTGTTTCTACAATTGGGCCATTAGATTTTGTACCTGCTGTTTATACTCTTTTTATCAAAACGAAGGATGACACTAATGGAGAGCCATGGTATAAGACTAATGTTGGTGCGTATAACGTACAACACTCCTGGAAGTTAGAATAAACATATAAAATTATATAATAAATGAAGGTAGTAATATTCGCTGGAGGCATGGGCTCAAGAATAGCAGAAGAATCACACTTAAAACCAAAACCTATGATTGAAATAGGTGGAAAACCAATTTTGTGGCACATTATGAAATTATATGCCGCTCAGGGTTTTAATGATTTTGTTATTTGTTTAGGGTATAAGGGGCACCTTATTAAAGAGTATTTTTTAAATTATTACATGTACAATTCAGATTTGTCAATAGATGTTAGTAATAATAAGGTTGATGTCCATTATACTAATACTACAAATTTCAAAATAACCCTAATTGATACCGGCCTTCATACCTTAACCGCAGGAAGGTTAAATAGAATAAAAGAACATATAGATACGGAAGACTTTTTTTTAACATATGGAGACGGATTGGCAGATATTGATTTAAACGCGGAATTAGAATTTCACAAAAACCGTAAAAAGATGGTTTCGATGGCTATAGTTCAGCCAGAAGGTAGATTTGGAGCAATAAAATATGACGAAAACCAGATAGTAACTAGTTTTCAGGAGAAGCCAAAAGGTGATGGAACTTGGATTAATGGAGGTTTTTTTATTTTAAATAAAAAAATATTTGATTATTTGCCTGACAATTGTGATGAGCTTATGTGGGAGCAAGAACCGCTAGAGAAATTTACAGAAATGGGAGAATTAGCTGCATACAAACACGATGGATTCTGGCATTGTATGGATTCAATGAAAGATAAAAGTGTTTTAGAAACACTTTGGGAGAATAAACAAGCTAAATGGAAAAGTTGGTAACCAAAGCATAAGAAGGATATGAAAAAAATTATTGTTACTGGTCATAGTGGATTTATAGGTGTTCACCTAGTGCGGTTATTAAAAGAACAAGGTTACTATGTAATTGGTATTGATACTAATTATTTTGGTGAAGAATGTAATTTCTTCGATTATACAAAACCAGACAAAGAAATTATTAAAGATATTAGGAATATTGAAGAAAAGGACCTTGAAGATGTATATGCTGTTTGCCATCTTGCGGGGTTATCGAACGACCCTATGGGTGAATTGAATGAAGAACTTACATACGATATAAATTATAGAGCATCTACGCGATTAGCAGAATTATCTAAAAAGATGTCCGTTGAAAAATTTATTTTTTCATCTTCATGCAGCATGTATGGTATTGCAGATGGTGATGTTGCTTTAGATGAAAATGCCAAATTTGCTCCCGTAACAGCTTATGCGATTAGTAAAGTTAAGACTGAAATGGATGTAAAACTTATGGGTGATGAAAATTTTTCTGTGAGCTTTTTAAGAAACGCAACAGCATATGGAATATCCCCCAAACTGAGACTGGATTTAGTTGTAAATAATCTGGTCGGATGGGCTGTTACTACAGGAAGTATTAGAATTATGAGTGACGGCACTCCGTGGCGGCCTTTAGTTCATTCAGAAGATATTGCTAGAGCATTTGTGGCTGTTATTAATGCGCCAAAAAATGAAGTAAGTGGTAAGTCTTTTAATGTTGGTCAGAATGGTGAAAATTATCAAATCAAAGATATCGCTCAAATGGTTGGTGAAATAATTCCAAATTGCAATGTAGAAATTACCGGTGAACATGGCAGCGATTCCAGATCATACAAAGTGAATTTTTCAAAAATAGCAACTGAATTACCCGGTTTTAAGCCAAAATGGAAGCTTCATCAAGGTATAGAAGAAATATATAATTCCTACAAAGAGCATAAATTTAATGAGCAGATGTTCAATGGCAGATATTTTACCAGACTAAAACAACTTGAGTATTTAAACAATAATGACCTCATAAATGACTCTCTGTATTGGAATTAGCTAATATATTTGATCAATTCAATAATAGTGATTAATGTTTTTTAAAGAGCGAGAAATAAAAGGAGTTTTTGAGATTAAATTAAAATCAATAAAAGATAATAGAGGCTTCTTTATGAGAAGTTTTGATGATAATCTTTTTAAAGAAGCTGGTATAAATTCGAATTGGCTTCAAGAAAATCATTCTAAAAGTTTATTAAAAAATACGATAAGAGGATTGCATTTTATTCTTCCCCCTTACACAGACGGAAAGTTGATACGGTGTATAAGAGGAAAAGTATGGGATGTTTATATTGATTTAAGAAAAGGCTCAGATACATATGGAAAATGGGATAGCATAGAATTGACTGAAGACAAACACGTTTGTCTTTATCTACCATCAGGATTTGCTCATGGATTCTGTACCCTTACAGATAATTGTGAAATATTATATAAACACGATACGCCTTATCAAAAAGATTTTGATTTTGGTATATTATGGAATGATAAAGATATAGGGATTAATTGGCCTGTCGATGACCCAATAATTTCTGAAAAAGACAAGAACCTAATTTCTTTTGAAAAATTTACTAAAAATTATGGAGGATTATAATAAAATGGAACATCTAAAAATAAAAGAAGACATTCTTGACTTAGTTAAAAAATACCATAGTGCTAAGTTTACTAAAAAACCTTTTGTGTCAGGGGAATCTATCGTTAGATATGCTGGTCGTATTTTTGACGAGAAAGAATTAGTCAACTTAGTGGACTCTTCTCTAGATTTTTGGCTTACAGCAGGCCCACACGCGGAAGCTTTCGAAAATGAGTTTGCCGATTTTATGGACGTTGAGGATAGTATTCTTGTCAATAGTGGCTCTTCTGCTAATCTCGTTGCCATGTCTGTTCTCACTTCGCCAAAGCTGAAAGATAGACAATTAAAGCCCGGAGATGAAGTTATTACAGTTGCTGCAGGGTTTCCAACAACGGTAGCACCAATAATCCAAAATAGGCTAGTTCCCGTTTTTATTGATGTGTCATTGGAGAATTATAATGCTATCCCAGAAATGATTGAAAAAGCAGTCTCTCCTAAGACTAAAGCTATTTTCATGGCCCATACACTAGGAAATCCTTTTGATATAGGTGTTGTAATGAAAATAGCCCGAGATCATAATCTTTGGGTAATTGAAGATAATTGCGATGCATTAGGCAGTGAGTATAATGGACAGCTAACAGGAACTTTTGGAGACCTCTCAACCGTTTCATTTTACCCTGCTCACCATATGACTTTAGGCGAAGGAGGCTGCGTATTGACTAATAATGATGAACTGGCAAAAATTGCACGGTCATTTAGAGATTGGGGTAGAGATTGCTATTGTGCTGCTGGAGAAGATAACACTTGCGGATTAAGATTTACACAGAAATGTGGGCAGTTACCCGAGGGATATGATCATAAATTTGTTTACTCGCATATTGGATATAACTTGAAAGTAACAGATATGCAGGCGGCTATTGGCAGAGCTCAGCTAAAGAAGTTACCTGGATTTATTGAAGCCAGAAGAAAAAACTATGAGATTCTATTTAATGGACTCTTAAAGCATGAAGGGAAATTAATTTTACCTAAACCAACAAAAAACAGTAACCCTTCATGGTTTGGATTCTTGATAACTATTGCTGAGGGACAGAAATTTACAAGAACAGATCTAGTAAATTATTTAAATCAAAATAACATTCATACAAGGAATTTGTTTGCGGGAAATTTGTTAAAACAACCCGCCTATATGAATATTGAACATAGATTAGTAGGCGATTTAAAGAATACTGACTATATCATGAATAATACATTTTTTATTGGGGTCTATCCTGGAGTTGGAGAGCCAGAGTTGAACTATGTTATTGATTCTATTGATAAGTACTTAAGTAATTTCTGACATGGCAGCGCCAAGAAAAGTAAAAGCCGTTGTTGAAAATATCCATTATTATAAGGATGGGATTACAAGATTTATTCTCAAGCCAGAAATAAAGTGCAGATTCAAGCCGGGACAGTTTTTACACTTGGCATTAGACCCTTACGACCCAAGCTATAACTGGCCAGAGTCAAGAGTTTTTTCAATTGCAAGTTCCAATAAAAAACACGAACTCGAAATACTAATATCTCCGAAAGGAGATTTTACAAACAGCATGGTTACATCTCTGAAAGTTGATGATGTCGTGTGGATTAAATTGCCTTATGGAGACTTTAATCTTAATAAATCAAATGACAATTCAATAGTCCTAGTTGCTGGAGGAACGGGGATAAGTCCATTTATCGGTTTTCTTGAAGATTTACAATATGAAACTACAAAAAAAAGCAAAGTACATTTATATTATGGAGTAAGAAGCCAAGATCATATTATTTATGACAAACTTTTAACTAATTTGAAAGAGAACTTAAACCACTTTAAGTTAGATTTATTTATTGAAAAAAACTCCTCACCTATTGACTACCCGCATCAATCTGGCATTATTGATATAGATCAGATTCTAAATGACACAATATATATAGACAACACTGTTTATTATGTTTCTGGATCTCCATCTCTAATTAGCAATTTTATAGATAAGGCAAATGCAAAGGGTATTGACAACGATAAAGTAAAATTTGATAAATGGGATTAATTATTCAATTTCTGCACCATGATAAGCCCACCATTAATTCTAATAGTTAAAAAATGAATATAAGATTATTCAAACCGAGTGTCGGAGAAAAGGAACTTAATAAAATAAAAGAAGCTTTTGATAGAGAATGGCTTGGTCTAGGACCTCTAGTTTCTGAATTTGAAGAAAAATGGAGCAACTATATTGGTTGTGAAATGTCTATTGGTGTCAATTCCGCAACTGCTGCACTTCATCTTGCCCTTAAAGCATTTCATTTTGAAAAAGGAAAAAAAGTGCTTGTTCCTGCCATTACATTCACTTCTACAGCAAATGTGGTTCTTTACAATGACCTTGTTCCTGTGTTTGTTGATGTAGATCCCGCAACAACAGTTATGAATTTGAATGACCTCAAAAATAAAATTGATGCTGATTGTGTTGCTGTAATTCCTGTACATAATGGTGGGTTTCCTGTACCCATGGATGATTTAATGGAGATTGCCCAGCAAAACGATTTAAAGGTAATTGAAGATTGTGCTCACTGTGCAGGTGGAAGCTACAAAGGAAAAAAACTTGGAACATGGGGACATATTGGCTGCTTTAGTTTTGAAGAAAAAAAATGTATGACTACTGGAGACGGCGGTATGATCTGTTCAAATGATGTTAATTTAATTGAACCTTTAAAGCCGTATAGATGGGTTGGTATTGATAAAGATACTTGGAAAAGAGTTCAAATTGCCGAAGGGACTCAAGAGAATGAAGCAATGCATTGGCATTATGAAATTTCCGTTCTTGGTTACAAATACAACATGAATGACGTAATGGCGGCAATTGGTCTAGTGCAGTTAGAAAAGCTCGACCAAATGAATGAAAGAAGAAGAAAGACTATTACTAGATATATAGATGGTATAAAAGAAATACCAGAAATATCACTTTATTTACCTTATACTAATAATGGTAATGAAGCTTACTGGTTTTTCGCAATTAGAATAGAGGATCGAGATAATTTAATTATATATCTAAAAAGTCAAGGTATCGCAACAGGTGTGCACTTTTACCCTCTAACAATGCAGCCATTATATGAAAAATATGATATTAATTGCAATGTTGCTAATACTATTTGGAAAGAATTCCTGACTTTACCATCCCATGCAGACCTTATTGAAGAGGA
Source organism: uncultured Flavobacteriales bacterium (assembly GCA_905480125.1). Taxonomy (GTDB): domain Bacteria; phylum Bacteroidota; class Bacteroidia; order Flavobacteriales_G; family NORP312; genus NORP312. Next base: position 5,919 of record CAJQPE010000081.1, read on the forward strand.
AATAGATTATGTAATTGATCATTTAAAAACTTTTTATCGAAATAAATAGAAAAATTGCTAAAATGGAAATAATTATCAGAGCTTATTCAAACGAAGATCTTGCTGATCTTGAAAAAATCAGAAACGATGTTGATCTTCAATATTCATTATTGGTAAACCCAAAACCAAATACTCGACAAAGAGTATTAGAATGGATAGAAAAAAAGACAGCTGATAGTGATTCAGTATTTTTTGTTATTTCAAACGAAAAAAATGATACTATCGGATATGTTCAAGCTGTTTCGATAAATACATTGAATAAAAATTGTTATGTAGGAATGGTTTTAGGGAAAGAATGGAGAGGAAAGGGAATTTTTAAACCAGCAATTTCTCTAGTTGAAAAATATTTATTGAACACATACAATTTAAAGAAGTTTATTGCGGAAATACTAGAAAGTAATTCTGATTCAATTAATGCGTTTCGTAATAATGGTTATACCCTTTCTGGGACGATGAAAGAACATTTTTATTATAAATCTAAATTTCATAACGTCTGTATTTATGAAAAATTACTATAGATAATAATGAATAGTTCGAAGGAAAATAGCACAACTGTTATTTCGCAACCATATTTCTTTCCTTGGATAGGTATGTTTGAACAAATTAATTTTGCGGATACATATGTTCATTATGATGATGTTCAATACTCAAAAGGGCACTTCCAGGATAGAGTACAAATAAAAACCAATGATGGCTCTAAATGGTTAACAGTTCCAAAAAAAGCCGTTCGCCTAGGGCAAATGATAAATGAGATTCAACTGGAAGACAGAAAAGACTGGAGAAAATCACAGTTGGAATTTTTAAAACAAGTATATAAAAAAGCACCTTTTTGTTCCGAAACTATCAACCTGGTAGAGGAAGTCTATAGTAGTAATTATAATAGTTTAGCTGACATTTCTATTGCAAGTATTGAAACTGTCCTTGACTTTTTTGAGATGAAAAATAATACTAGGATTCTAAAATCGTCAGATCTTAATATTGAAGGAAAAAGTACCGCAAGAGTTTTAGCAATCTGCAAGCATGTAAATTCAAATAAATACATCACAGGCATGGGAGCCTTAAATTATTTTGATTTCGAATTATTTGAGAAAGAAAATATTCGAGTTGAGTTTATCGAATATGCGAAAACGCCCTACCCTCAATTGTTCGGAGAATTTAATCCCTATTTATCTATTTTAGATTTAATTGCAAATACAGGAAAGGAAGGCATCAATTACTTTAATTCAAGAACCATTTACTGGCAAGAATTTCTTAAAACCGATATTGCTAAAGATTATTTAAATTAGAATTTGTTTACCATTGTGTACATAAAAACAGAATGATAGCTGCCCGTCCATTAGTTAGCATTGGAATACCTGCGTACAACAGACCTATAGGTTTGTCTAGATTGATTGAGCAAATACAAAGTCAGACCTATTCTAATCTTGAAATAATTATTTCTGACAATTGTTCTGATAATACTGAGGTTCAAGAGTCTGCGTTATCATTTGCGAAATTAGATAGTAGAATAAAATATATCAGGCAGCCAACAAACATTGGCATGTTTGAGAACTTCAGGTTTGTATTAAGAAAAGCTAATGGAGATTTTTTCATGTGGATTTCCGATGATGACGAAATTTTACCCCAATTTATTGAGAGATGTATAGAAATACTAATCAAGAACAAGAAAATAGTTCTCTGCACGCCAATATGTAAAGTATTTCAAGACGGAAAAGAGGTAATGAAATATAAACCCGACTTCCATACTGTTGGCCTGAGTAAAATGGAACGAATTAAAAAAATTGCTTTTTATATCAAAAAAAGTCATGGTGCTTTATTTGGTTTGTATCGAAGGGAGGCAATAATCAAATTTTCTACGGTAACGTATTTAGATGCTGATGGAATTTTCCTTCTTCAGTTGAGCCAATATGGAGCCTTTTACAAGCTAGACGAATTGCTGATGAAGAGTTATGTTGATTATGTCGAAAACAATGTCCAAACAACCTTGACTTTTCAAAAAGAAAAGATGATCGATATGTACAATATGAAGCCTAAGTACTTTCTTATGCGCTATGAACAGATTACTATGTTCTTTTATATTCTTCTAAGATCACTAAGTTGGAAAAACTTATCGTTTTTTCAGCATTTTACTGTACTAGGAATTATATATAGAAGTTTCTGGGGATACAACACAATTAAACCCTTCAGCTTAATTCGAAGCTTGTTTTTTTATTTTAAGAAAAGAAAAGTTGCAGCATTAATTAAAGTACAACCGTCTAACCAAGAAATAAAAGAAAAACTAGAAAATATAATAACGGTCGTTGATAAGGTCCTCGTTAGTATATCCTCTTCTGATTGGGGTGAAGAAGGGATGAACCAATATGTAGAGTTAGATAATTTAAAAGACCTAATAGCAAAGTATCCAAATAAAATAATCTTTTATAGGGGCTTATGGCAAACTAAACATGCACAAAACCAGTATAGTCTTGATTTTATTAAACAAAATATGCTTAATATCTCCCACTGTTTGTTATTAGAAGATAATTCTTTTCCAAGCACGCCCGTAATTGAAAAGTCAATTGATTATATTCAACATCTTAAATATTTTAATAGAAGAGTTGACTTTATATATCAAGGTATTGAAAATAACATAGCAGTAATCCCTGTAAGGAAACATATAATTTTTAAAGATGAAAATGTAATATCAGCCGGCACAGTAAAAGTTAATTTAACAGCGTAATATAAGATGGAATTATTAATCATTAAAAGAACATATAAATATGCTTTTTAATTCATTAGACTTTGCCATATTTTTACCAATTGTATTTATTCTGTATTGGTTTGTTACCCAGAAAAGTCTTAAGCTACAGAATATTTTAATTGTAGTAGCAAGTTATTTCTTTTACGGTTGGTGGAGTAAACGTTTTCTTGCCTTAATACTTATAAGTACTGTATTGGATTATTTTGTCGGCAGATTTCTTTCTAATTCTAACGATAAATTTAAGAGAAAACTTTTATTAGTAGCTAGCTTAGCAGTGAACCTAGGTTTTTTAGGTGTCTTTAAGTATTTCAATTTCTTCATAGATAATTTTATTGCTGTATTTACCTTTTTTGGGAAAGAAATACAACCTAATACCTTAGATATTATATTGCCTGTAGGAATTAGTTTTTATACGTTTCAAACTTTGAGTTATTCTATAGACATTTATCGCCGAAAACTTGAGCCAACTAAGGATTTTATTGCCTTTGCTGCCTTTGTAAGCTTCTTCCCTCAATTGGTAGCTGGTCCAATTGAAAGAGCTAAAAATCTTTTACCTCAGTTCTATAAAAAAAGAGAGTTTAAATATGCTCAAGCGATTGATGGGATGCGGCAAATATTATGGGGCTTGTTTAAAAAAGTAGTTATTGCAGATAATTGTGCCCAATATGCAGACATTATTTTTAATAATTATACTGAATATTCAGGAGGCTATCTTATTCTAGGTGCTTTGTTCTTTACATTTCAGATATACGGCGACTTTTCAGGTTATTCTGATATAGCCATTGGAACATCCAGGCTTTTTGGGTTTAATTTAAAGCGAAATTTTGCATTTCCATATTTTTCAAGAGATATTGCCGAGTTTTGGAGGAGGTGGCATATCTCATTATCAACATGGTTCCGAGATTATCTTTATATTCCTTTAGGCGGCAGTAAAGGTGGTACTTGGAAGAAAATTAGAAACATCTTTATTATTTTCGTTGTTAGTGGTTTTTGGCATGGAGCAAATTGGACCTTCATTATCTGGGGAGCATTGAATGCTATTTATTTTATTCCTTTACTATTAACAAAAACGAATAGAAAAAATACTGATGATGTAGCACAAGGGAAATTGTTTCCTTCGTATAGAGAAATCTTCTCAATGCTTTCCACATTTACCTTAGTAGTTTTGGGATGGGTATTTTTCAGATCGAATTCTGTACCAGACGCTATCGGTTTTTTATCAAGAATTTTCAGTGCAGAACAAATTGCTTTCCCCCCAGAACTGCCTCTAGCCATTTTCGTTCTATTGGGTATTCAATTAATCGTGGAATGGTTTCAACGTTCAAAGCAACATGGTTTAGAGATGAGTAGTGAAAATATTCCTAGTATTTTTAGGTGGCTAATTTATTTAGCATTATGCATGCTGATAATGGCTTTTTTAGGTAAAGGAACCTCATTCATTTATTTTCAGTTTTAGGATGAATAAGTTTGGATTAAAAATAGGGTTGTTTTGCTTAATCTTATTAACTATTGCTGAAGTAACAACAGCTTATTTACCTTATCATTGGGGTAACCCATGGTATAGTACTAAAATAAATTATTTAAATAATTAAGATTCAGCAAACTACAACACTTACTTTTTTGGTACAAGTAGAATTTACAGACAGATAAACCCTGTTGTTTTTGATAGTATTTGTAATATAAGCTGTAAAGAAACCATTTCGTCTTTCAATCTAGGAGCTCAGGCTACATTTTCTCCACAATCATATTATCTCTATGAAAAATTTTTAAACTCTGAATTAAATAAAGATGTTAAATACTGTTTTTTAGAACTTACTCATATTAGCTTTATAAGTGACTTTTTCTTGCATAGAGAACAAACCAATTATTGGTTGGATTTGAGTGAACTTAAATTCGTTATAAATTCATTTATTAATAATCCACATGTTTCACTTAAAAATAAGAAAAAGCAATTGAAAAGGTATGTATTATCATATATTGAAAATACAATACATTGGGGGCATTTTGGAGAACATATTATGAATTCAAATTTTTATGACACTAGATATCTAGGAAAATTAAAAAATGGGTTTTTTCCGATGGATATAGACTTTGAAACAACGAATGATAAATTGGTGAAAGATCATTACCAGTTGATTAACAATACTATGCTAAATGACACCAGTATATTGAATAAAAATTTTGAAATATCAAAAAGTCATTACAATAATATTTCAAAAGACTATGATAAAGTACATTACAATCGGTTATTATCTTTAATTGATTTATCAAAAAAAAAGGGAATTAACCTTATTTTATTGCTTTCACCTAGAAACTCTTCAAAAGACCTTTTAAAATTAATGCAAATGATTCCTGAAGATAATAAGATTGACATGGCTAGACCTTTAAAAGAGAATAAGCCATACTATACTGTTAACAATTCTTTTGATAGAGGTCATTTGAATTCAACTGGAGCGGATCTCTACTCCGCAGGTGTTGCGAAAAAATTTTCAACGATTATAAATTGAAAAATTAGAAGATAGTTATAAAATATAATGGGAAAATTTATCCGTAAAATTGTAATTTATGTGAGCGTATTATTCATGTTAATACAGCTCTTATATGCGTTTATACCTTATCATTGGGGTAATCCGTATTTTAGTGCAAAGATAAGCCACCTTGAAGATTCTGTAAATAAAGGCTATAACTTGTATTTTTTTGGGTCAAGTAGGGTGAATCGACAAATTGATCCTTTTGTTTTTGATAGTGTTATTCATGAGGAATCAAAAATTAATATTAAATCCTTCAATCTAGGATCTCCAGCAACATTTTGCCCTCAAGCTTATTATTTGTACGAACAGTTTTTGAACTCCGACATTGGGAAGAATGCCAATTATTGTTTAATTGAGCTTATGCCGGTTAACGCAATAAGTGACTTTTTTTTTCACCAGGAGCAGACAAATTATTGGTTAAACTTGGGTGAACTGAAATTTATTATTGAAGCAAATTTTAATAATGATAAAATAAGTAATAAGGCAAAAAAGAAAAATATTAGAAGATATTTAACATCATATCTTGAGAATAAATTTCACATAGGTCATTCAGGTAAGCAAATCATTACAAAAAATTATTATGACAAAAGATTTGTCGGACAAAGGTATGATGGATATTATCCAATGGACCTTGAATTGAGAACAGTGAAAGATGAATTGATAGTAAAACATTTAACTCAGATAAGTGAGGAAATAAAAAAGGATAGCTCTATTTTGAACAATAGGTTAAACCACGCAATAGAGCATTATAACAATATCGCTGATGATTTTGATTCTGTACACTTCAATAGAATATCAAAAATGATCGAAAATGCTAATGAATTAGATATCCATACTGTATTTTTCATTTCTCCTAGAAGCTCATCTCAAGAATTAATTAATTTATTTAACGCTATTCCTAATAAAAACAAAATAGATATGGCCAATCCATTTCTTTATAAGGACTATTATTTGCTCAAGTATGCTTTTGATAGAGGCCACTTAAATGAAAATGGCGCGCAATTATATTCAGTAGACATAGCTAAAGAGCTAATTCAATTAATCGAAAAAAATGACCCTAACAATATTAATTGAATTTTATATGGTGTTCTTTTAGTTTATTGTAAATTAATATTATTTTTTTAAAACTAACCATTTAGTCCTATAATTGCGTGTTTAATATGTCCCTATTTTTATACAAATGTCTAAGATAATTGAGACAAAACTTCCACTAAATCTAAATGCAGAAGAAGCAAAGGTTTTTATCTATCGGAAGAAATATTTAATGCCTAAATTAAAAACAAGGACATTGAAAAATGTATTTCTTACACACGGAGGAATACTACTTAAAAATCTTTTCCCTGTTAAGCGTTCATTACCAAATGCATTAGGTTTTAAAAAGCCTAATGCTGGATTTATATTCCAGTTTTATAGAAAAGCCCTTGAAATTTTATTGGTATCTAGATACGGGAAAAGTCTAAAGTCAATAAAACTTAATGAAAATAAGAATTACTTGTTTGTTTTTACTCCATGGTTTGGTTATTTCTCTTGGATTACAGAGAGTCTACCACGAATATATGAGATTGAAAATGAATTGATAAATTATACATTAATTGTTCCAGAATCTTACTCAAAAAAAACATTTGTTATTGACAGTCTAAAAATGTTTCCCAATTTATCTATTGAAATAATTCCAGAAGGCATCCATATGGAAATTCCAAAACTTACAATGCCAGAATTAAAGCCATTCACATACACTTTTGAGCCTAATACGATGAAGGATTACCGGCAAAAGGTATGGGAATATGTTGACGCGCTTACCATTGACATCAATACATTTGAAAAGATCTACGTTTCTAGAAAAATGGCCAACAACAGAAAATTGGTGAATGAGCAGGAAGTTTTAACTATTTTTAATAAATATGATTATAAGGAAATATGCTTTGAAGATTACACTTTTTTTGAACAAGTATTTTTAATGAAAAACTGTAAGGTTTTAGCCGGAGTTCATGGTGCAGGATTCGCTAATATAAGCTTTATGCCAAAAGACTCTATTTTGTTTGAAATGATCAAAGAGTATTCTTCTTATAAAGAAGAAAGGCCGAGCTATTGGAGGCTCTGTTCGACAATAGATATTAAATACTATATTCAATATTGCAAACCTGTCGAATATGGAAATTATGATTTATGGATTGGAGTAGATCTTATTTGCAATACTTTAGATTTGCAAACCAACTTGAACTTAATCGAAGACAATAAGGGTAAATACAATATTTTATGAAAAAATTATATCGGAAAGTAAAATCAATACTGTACGATTGCTATTGTCCAATTTGCATCGGGTATTGGGATGAGTGGATTGAAAATGGATTTGAATTTGAGATTCTAAAAAAAGTAAATATAATTGGTGGAGGTAAACGAAAACATTTATGCCCCAATTGTGGTTCACCAGATAGGGTAAGAATGATATATTCTTATTTACACTCAAAAACTGACCTCTTTTCGCCCAAAAATCCTGTAGTTCTATTACATGTAGCCCCAGAAAGGCAATTACTAGATATTTTTGAAAAAAATAACAATATTGAATACTATCCTTGTGATAAATTTAATTACGGCAACAATGTTCAAAAAGCTGACATTACTCAATTACAGTTTGTGGAAAACTTCTTTGATTTTTTAATTTGCAATCATGTTCTAGAGCATATAGAAGATGATGCCAAGGCAATGAGCGAACTGTATCGAGTAATGAAACCAAATGGAATAGGGATACTTCAAATCCCTTATTCCATTAGTATTAAAACTAATATCGAAAATAATGAGATACGTTTACCCGAAGAAAGGGAGTTATGTTTTGGGCAGGATGATCATGTTAGAATATACGCGAGGTCAGAATATATAAAGACACTAAATTCAGTAGGATTTAAAGTTTCTACCAGCAATCCGTACAGCGCACATTGGGATTTCAATCCAAAGAAACTAGGGTTAAATAAACGTGAAGATTTATTTATCGTACAGAAGTAAATTAACGTGAATCCTTATCTATTTTCCATTGTCATCCCTTCTTACAATAGAGCCCACTTTATTAGCCATGCTATACAAAGTGTTATAGACCAAACTTTTCAAAATTGGGAACTAATTATTATTGATGATGGATCAACCGATAATACAAAAGATGTCGTTCTAAGCTTTGATGATATTCGTATAAAATACGTCTATCAGAAAAATCAGGAGAGGAGTATTGCAAGAAATAATGGAATAAATAATGCAAAAGGAGAGTATATATGTTTTTTGGATAGTGATGATTATTTTCTTGAGAATCATTTAACGGTACTCAAGGAATATATTATTTTAAAGGGTTCTCCCATAGCGATGCTTTATGTGAAACCTAAACTAAAAACTGAACGAGATTTTAACACTTATGAAAATATTTTAAAATCGATTATTCACACCCAGCACGCCTGTATTCATTCAATAATACTGCAAAAGCATCTATTCAACCCGAAATTAAATATTGCAGAAGATATTGACTTATGGATGAGAATTGCAGATGAATATCCTATATTAAATATTGACAAAAATACAGTGGTAATTCAAGATCACGATGATCGAACAGTAAATTATTTGCGCACTAACAGTTTTCAAAAAGGTTTATTAGTTTTTAAATCCCTTTACAAAGATAAACGATGGGAAAATAAAATTTCATCATATGTTAAACGAACTACAATGTCTGATTGTTATTTTGGGATAGCAAAATATCATATTCATCAGGAAAATATATTTAAAGCTATGGTTAATTTAATACATTCGATTATTATTTATCCCAATAAACAATTTAAACATAAAATATATTTACTACTTTCATTGAATAGATTCTTAGCAGCAATTTTTAAATTGAAAAATGAATATAAAAAGACTTGTAATTAATATATACAGGTTCTTCTGCCCTATAGATTCGGTTACGATGTATCGAAGAATGGGCGTTGCAATAGGAAAAAATTGTAAAATTCAAGGAGGAGTAATAATTGACTATAGTCATTATTGGCATATTACCATTGGGGAAAATGTTACTATTGCTCCGTGTGTTCATATTCTTGCTCATGATGCCAGTACTAAACTTCATCTGGGATACACAAAAATTGGCAAAGTTGATATTGGAAATAATGTATTTATTGGTGCAGGATCGATTATATTACCAGGGGTTTCTATTGGCGAAAATTCTATAATAGGAGCTGGAAGTATCGTTAATCGAAATATTCCTGACAATTCTGTGGCAGTTGGAAATCCGGCAAAAGTAGTCTCGAATTTGGATGAATTCCTCAATAAAAATAAAAAACTAACAAATAAGTATCCTCAATTTGGTGATGAATATACTTTAAGAGAAAACATTAGTGACAAAATGAAACACGAGATGAATCTCTTAATGGAAGATGGAGGTGGCTTTGTAAAATGAAAATCCTTCATATTATACCCAATCTTCTTAAAGGGGGGGCCGAGCGACTTGTTTTAGATATTTGTATCGAACTACAAACACATGACAATATTCACGTTCAGCTTATAACGTTCTCTGAATCAAATGAATACCGAGAGCTAACCAATAAAGTAAATCACCATGTTGTTACTTCTCGTTTTCACCCCAGTATCTCTGGGAAATCATCTAAGGATGTAAAAGATTTACAGATCTACATTTCCAACTTTAAACCTGATGTAATTCATTCTCATTTATGGGAATCTGAAATGGTCTTGAGTCAAATAAAGTCAGATGCCAAGTGGTTTTCTCATTTTCATGATAACATGTCTCAACTCCGCAAAATCAAACTTCCTTTTTCAAAAAAAGATATTACCGACTCTTTTGAGAAAAGAATGGTCCTAAAAAGTTATTCTAACAAAAACGTCAACTTCATTTGTATATCAAAGTATACGATGTCATATGCTAAAAAAGTACTACCAAAACCGCTACTCAGAAATATTAATTTAATCCATAATGGGATTGATTTCGACCACTTCTACTCACCAGTAAAAGCAATAAAAGCAGACCTTACACTGATTAATATTGGGAGTTTTGTTAAGAAAAAGAATCAAAAACTAGCAATCGAAATAGTCGCCCATTTAATTAAAAATGAAATTTCATGTGAGCTGATATTATTGGGAGATGGCCCCTTAAAGGTAGATTTAATAGAGTATGCTAGACAATTGAATATTTCAGATCAAGTACAGTTCATGGGTAATGTCGATAACGTTGCTAAGCACTTATCTAAAGCAAGCGTATATCTACATACAGCATTAAGTGAACCATTTGGCTTAGTTCTTCTGGAAGCTATGGCAGCTGGGTTACCTGTTGTCAGTTTGGACGGAAAAGGAAATCGAGATATAATTAAGAACAATATTAATGGCTATATTATTACGAATCAGAGCATTGAATCCTTTTCTAGGGCAATAATCAATTTATCAAAAGAGAAAGAGCTATCTATTAATATTGCGAAAAAAGGCCAAAGAACAGCAAAAAAATACGATATTAAAAATTACGGTAAACAATTGCTTAAACTCTATAAAGAAAGTATCTCGTGAATAAATGATGAGTAATTTTTTTCAGCATTATACTTTGATTTCCAAGTGGTGTATGCAAATTCTCTTTTAATATTCTTTTCGTCTAATCTTAAATTATAATATTTAATGATTTTATCGGCAACAGTTTGAGCATTTGGATGAGCTTCTATTAAAAAGCCATTTTCATCGTTAACTATTTCTGAAGTTCCACCAACATTAGTCGCTATTGCCGGAATACCAAAACTCATCGCTTCCATAATTGATACAGGAACACCTTCAGAAGAACTTAAATTAATAAATAAAGATGGTTTACTATTTTTATAATAATCTAATACTAGATCCTTTTCAACTCTTCCTTTAAATTCAAAATCAATATTATTTTTAAGAGTTTCATTACTTAATTGTAACAATTCATTCATCTTTTCACCCTCTCCAAAATGAACCCATTTCAATTTGAATTGAATTAAAGATAGACTTTTAACTAAAAGATCAATTCTTTTAAGTGAAATCAAATTTGAGCAGCTAACTAATAAAAATAAAGAAGAATCTTCCTTTAAAAACTCCCCTTCATTTACACCCAGCCTTGATAAATTAAAAACTGATTTGTTATTAATTTTCCAATTGTTTATACAATAATCAACCCCCTTTTGAGATATTGAGAATATCGCAGTTAAATTTTCCGAAATCCATAACCTATATGGTAAATAATTATATTTAGAAGGTTCAAAATACACATCCCAACCATGTATTCGACTCACTGTTCGCACACCTGACTCAATCTTCTGGATTAGTGAAAGCGCCAACGCAGAATCGTTACACCAGTAACTATAGAAATATCGATTTTTTATTAAAGTATATTCTCGGCTAACTTTAAGGTACTCTTTAGCTAAACGTTTTGCATTGTATAATGATATTAACGCACTTTTAAGAATCCCAAAAGAAATTTTTCGTTTGTATTTTCTTTGAATAATTTTAATCTCCTCAATGAAAATTTGATCAAGTAACAACACCAATGACTTTATCTTGTCAAGATTTGTTATCTCATAAGACAATTGCCTAACTTCCATGTTGTTAGGTAATTGTCTTTTTTTATAAGAAGTTGGACTATGTGTGAAAATAACAATCTTGTCAAACCCTTTGGCTAGATATTCAATCTCATTCTCAATAAACGTTTCCCCGTCACCATAAGGATAATTAGCCGTAATAAAAAAAAGTATATTGGAGTTATTATTTAATTTTGACATTTACACAAAAATGCAAAAAGTCCTTATAATATCCTACTTCTTCCCACCTTGTAACTTAACTGCTTCTCAAAGAGCATATAGTTGGGCGAAACATCTAAATAAATTTGGGTTTTACCCAATTATTGTGACTCGTAAATGGGAAAAACATGTCCGATCTTATGTCGATTGCCATTATGCAACATCAGATGGTGACCTTGTAGAAAAACATGATAACTATGAAGTTCACTATTGCCCATATAGCCCCAATTTAAGAGATCGACTTCACACAAGTGGTAAATTATTTCTCATCAAAAAATTCTTATCCTTGCTAGAGCTAATATTGCAAAACATAAACATTAAGTTTTGCTCTTTCAATAACATATATGTAAAGGCCGATGAATTGTTAAATACCCAACAAGAAATCTCTGCCATAATTATTAGCGGTAATCCATTTATTCAATTTAAGTTTGGTTATAAACTTCATAAAAAACATGGTATTCCATGGATAGCTGATTATAGAGACGCGTGGACAACAAGTACAATCGCAAATACTGTGAATAATCCAATAAAAAAGTTACTCAATTTTTACAACCAATATTTTGAAAAAAAATGGGTTTCCTCTGCTAGTTTTGTTACCGCCAGTTCAGATCCGATAGCAGAAAGCGTTTCTAAACTGGTTAATGTTTCTCAAAAAGCAATTTATAACGGATATGATCCTGAGGATTTTGAATCAATTAAATCTATTAATTCTACCACACAACATTTTCAAATCGCATATATTGGAACCCTATATGATGGACAGAAAATAGAAATTTTTGTTGATGCCTTTAAAAAATTTATTGAACAGCTTAATCCCAATTGCAAGTTGTTTTTTCCAGGCCTAGAGATAGATAAAATACAGCACCTGAGAATTACAGAATTATTACACGGGTACAAGAAGTATTACACAACTACTGGTCGTATTGAGAGAAAAGAAATTCTAAATATCGAAAAAGAATCACATATACTACTGCATATTGCATGGCCAGGATATGAAGGTATTGTTGCCAGTAAAATTTATGAATACATTGGCGCTAACCGAAAAATACTTGTAGTACCGGGAGATAATAGTACAATTGATAAAATTGTAAAGGAATCTAAAGCAGGAGTAATACTAAATAACATGCAGGATACTTTTGAATTTCTTTGCAATGAATATGAAAAATTTATAGTGAATCCCGATAACTTCGTGTTAAATTCTAAAAATTCATCCGATAAGTTCACGAGAAAGCACCAAACCAGCGAGTTGGGATCATTATTAAAGACATTTATATAACAACATGTGCGGAGTAATCAGATGTTTTACTCCTTATCTAGATAGAAATTATTTAACACTATATACTAATATTCTTTCCCTTAGAAGGCAAAAGAGTGAAAGTTATAGTTTTAATACAAAGATGAAAATAGGCAGTTTATAAATTAACAATGAAGGCTATGAATAAACTTATGAAACGATCGAATTATTTTTTTGAAGAAATAAAAAAATGCAACTTTTGTACTAACCCTTCTACCGAAAATAAAATTCTAGGTATACGGCTCAATACCTCTCAAGGTCTAAATCCTAAAGATAAATGTGGTATAGCCGTCTCTATTTTCAGGTGCTCCGTTTGCAATCTAATTTATTCTAACCCCCAGCCAATTCCCGTTAACATACAAGAACATTACGGGATTCCTCCTGAGACCTACTGGAAAGAAGAATATTTCTCATACGATCCATCATATTTCAAAGCTCAAATTACGACTGCAAAAAAAATTATTTCATTTGAACCAGAAATGAAGGCGCTCGACATAGGTTCTGGACTAGGGAAATGCATGATTTCTTTATCAAATGCTGGATTTGATACTTATGGGATTGAACCTTCGATTACGTTTAGAGACAAAGCAATATCCAAAATGGGCATTGATGCTGATCGACTAAAATTGGGAATGCTAGAAGAAGTGGAATACGACATTAGCACTTTTGATTTTATCACTTTTGGCGCTGTTCTTGAGCATTTATATGACCCGGCTGGAAGTATAAAAACAGCTTTAAATTGGTTAAAACCGGGGGGAGTTATTCAAATAGAAGTACCTTCGTCTCGTTGGTTAATTTCAAAACTCTTTAATTTTTATTTCAAAATGAGGGGAACAAATTACGTTACGAACCTCAGCCCTATGCACACGCCTTATCATATGTTCGAATTTGACATTAGATCATTTGAAAAATTAGCTGATCAGCTAAACTTTGAAATAGTTGAACATCATATCGAGGTCTGCAGTATATATCACATTCCAAAATTATTGCATCCACTGCTCAAATGGTATATGAACATAACCAATACAGGCATGCAACTAACTGTTTGGCTGCGTAAAACAAACACCTAATTGATATTATACAGGTGCACCAAATGATGAACAGCTAATACTATGTGTGGAATAACTGGGTTTCTTTCTCCTAATATGGGAAAAGTACATCTTTCAAAAATGACAGATGCTCTTGCTCATCGCGGACCTGACGCTTTCGGATTATTTCATAAACCCGAACTTCACATTGGATTAGGACACCGAAGATTAAGTATTCTAGACCTATCAACCAAAGCAAATCAGCCAATGACTTCGCATTGTAATAGATATGCGATTGTCTTTAACGGAGAAATATATAATTATCATGAGATAGCTAGTGAACTTCAATCTGCATTGATAACAAATTCTGATACGGAAGTCATACTTGAAGCTTTTTGCAAATGGGGAGCGGATTTTGTACATAAACTTAATGGAATGTTTGCCATTTCTATTTTCGACACCCAAACAAAAAGCTTGTATTTGTTTAGGGACCGACTTGGAATCAAACCACTATACTATTATCGAGATGAAACTAATTTTCTCTTTGGTAGCGAATTGAAAAGCATCAAGGCCTCAGGTATTCAGTTGAAAATAAATAAAGGAATTATTACCCCCTACCTACATTTGGGTTATATCCCTCAGAATCACACAATTTATTATGACACATACAAACTTCCTGCAGGTTCTTATGCTATTTTGAGAGGTAATCACTTCAAGGTCCATTCATTCTGGGAGCCAGAAAATTGTATAGAAAAAGATACAATATGGAATTATAATGTTGCAAAAAAAACGTTAAACCAAGAGCTGAATTTAGCTATAGAAAAAAGGCTAATTAGTGATGTTCCGCTTGGCACCTTTTTAAGCGGCGGTATTGATTCCAGTCTTGTCTCTGCAATTGCAGCTAAACAAAGTAGTACGAAATTAAATACATTCTCTATTGGTTTTAAAGACGCAAAGCATAACGAAAGTGGTTATGCTGCTAAAGTAGCTAACCACCTTAAAACCAGCCATCATGAGTTCCTTTTAACCAAAGATGATGCGTTAGGGGAACTAGAAGAAATAACGGATAATTTTGACCAGCCATTCGCCGACTCTTCAGCGCTGCCTACCTATTTGGTAGCTAAGATGGCTAAAAAGCATGTCTCCGTTTGTTTGTCTGGAGATGGGGGTGATGAGTTGTTTATGGGATATGGCAGTTACTCTTGGGCTAAACGATTATCAAATCCGTTAATCTGGTCATTAAGAAAACCTATTTCTAATCTACTTAGCTTTTCACCAAACCCCATACATAATAGAGCTAGCTGGCTATTTAAAGGTAGTAAACAAAATACTAAGAGTCATGTTTTTTCTCAAGAACAATACCTGTTTTCGGAACAAGAAATAAGTACGATTCTTAAATCGAGTAATTCAGTACACATTGATTCGCTGAATAAAGAACCCTCAATAAACAGAGTATTTACAGCGAGTGAAAATCAGGCATTTTTCGACCTAAACAACTACCTAAAAGATGACCTATTGGTAAAAGTAGATATGGCCTCCATGCAAAACTCCTTAGAAGTGAGAGTTCCGTTATTAGATCACAATGTGGTTTCCTTAGCGTTAAATATCAGCGAGAAATTTAAAGCGCATCCTAACGGAACTCAAAAACACATCCTAAAGGAGGTACTTTATGACTATGTTCCCAAACAATATTTTGACCGACCGAAATGGGGCTTTTCTATCCCTTTACAAAATTGGCTACAGAATGAGTTACATTACCTCATCGATAAATATCTAAATACTGCAACTTTAACAGAACTAGATATTTATAACGTTACCAAAATAAAGATGCTTGTAAAACGCTTTGAAAATGGAGAAACAATTTTATACAACAAAATTTGGTCGCTTATAATGCTGAACAGATACCTCTTACAAAATTAGCTTGACCTATTAGGCTTCGTTAAGTTATAAATGACCACTAACATTGCAAAATAATAAGGAACAAAAGGTACTTTGTAACGAACCATCGCTCCAAAATTTGTTCCGGCAATTCCAACTCCAAAAGCAAGAAATAAGCTAAATACAAGTGAGTACAATAAAATAGGCTCTCTAACAATTACTCTAAATATATTTATAAATTTTACTTTCATTAATAGAAACATAGTTAGCACAAAAAGTATGCTATTTTCGATTACAGATACCACCATCATTGGGCTTCCAATTTCAAAAAACATTGGACGGTAAATCGCAGTAAATATTGCAACTGGAGCTAACGATATCATACCTCCTATGGTCCCATCAATTTCTCCAATGTTATAATTGTTATTCCCATACTGGCCCTCTCTTAATAAATCTTGCTGAATTATCTGGGCTTGGTTTATTGCCTGGTCAACATCTCCATATGTTCCCATCAGTTGACTCAAATTATTTATTGTAATGTAGCCCACAACGCCAATAATTGAACCTAACAAAGGTATCATAAATAACTTTGGCCAAGGAAACGGTATACCTTTAAGATAGGCACTATTTAACCACAACATTACACCTGGTAAAAGCGACATTATTACATATGGTTTGATGTTTATAACAACAACTAGATTCAATATCATAAAAAACGAGTTAACCAGAATATTTTTTCCTTGAATAAAGACTTTAAAAAAATTATAAGATATCCAACATGTAGAAGATAAAACAAAAGTATCTTTCATAATACCAGATCCCCAAAAAAGAAGGGTAGGTAAAAACAAAATTGCATATGCTAAATGCTTTTCCATGCCTTTATATAAGGTGTTAAACAAACGATACAATTTCCAAATACCAATATATGAGAATGTTGCCGTTAGCAAACTCATAGGAATAAACGAATTAAAACCCAAATCAGCTATCAAACTCGAATAACGACAAACTGAAAAAGTATTAGCAGTACGATACATATAAAAGGGTGGATAACCTGTATCCGCATTAAATGCAATATAATTTTCATACCGCAAATCGTTGTTTAGAATATTCCAATAGCTAGTAAAATCAACACTTTTCAAATTGGATAATGCAACGGCACCCTTATAGTAATTAGTAGTATCTCCTCCGTCATAATATAAAGTATACACTAAAGAAAAGGCGATTGCGCCCGATAATTTAGCAAATAAGCCTAAAGTAAAGTACTTATATTCTACTATTTTGTTTTGTTTATTTCCTTGAATTAAGTAACCAATACCTAGAATAACTAACAAGTAAAAAGGTGTTAATGTAAAATCCCATATAGTTAATATATCCATCTAATCTATTCGCTTATTTTTGCGCAGCAAAGCTACACTAATTTGAACGTAATTTATCTCTCCTATGATGGTATGACAGATCCTCTTGGTCAATCTCAAGTGCTCCCCTACATAATCGGATTATCAAAGCAAGAGATTAAGTTCACCGTAGTCTCATTTGAAAAAAAGGAAAGGTACGAGAAAGGAAAAAGAATTATAAACGAAGTATGCAATGAGCACAGCATCATCTGGCAACCAATGTTGTACACGAAAAATCCACCCATAATCTCAACACTTTGGGATATTTTTAAGCTTAACAAAAAAGTAAAACAACTACATAAGCAGAAACAGTTTGCGCTTATTCATTGTAGAAGTTACATTACAACACTAATAGGATTGGGGTTTAAACTAAAACATCAAGTACCATTTTTATTTGACATGAGAGGTTTTTGGGCTGATGAGCGCATTGATGGTAACATTTGGAATATTCAAAAGCCACATTATAAATGGATCTTTAACTTTTTTAAAAAGAAAGAAAAAGATTTTTTAACCCAGGCAGACCATACCATTTCGCTAACCCATAGTGGTAAAAGCGAAATTAAAAATTGGAATCTTACTAATATAGCGCCAATTGATGTAATCCCGTGTTGCACCGACACCCAATTATTCAACAAAGAGAATTTAAATCAAGCGCAGGTTAATAGCCTAAAATCCGATCTAAACATCACAGAAAAAGACAATGTAATTTCTTACCTTGGTTCTACTGGCACTTGGTATATGTTAGATGAAATGCTCGACTTTTTTGCTGTATTCTTTGCTAAGAACTTGAAAAATAAAGCATTGTTCATTACCCAAGATAATTCTCGTCCTATTCTAGAGATTGCAGCAACTAAAGGCATCGATTTGTCTAAAATAATTATTGTTTCTAGCAAGCGTATTGATGTACCTTCCTATTTATCAATTTGTAATGCCTCTGTTTTTTTTATTAAGCCTTTATTTTCAAAAAAAGCATCTTCGGCAACCAAAATGGGAGAAATCATGTCCCTAGAGATCCCTGTTATTTGCAACATAATAGGTGATAATGAAGCTATACTAAAGGATGTTTGTCCGCAACTAGTTACAAGGAATTTCTCTAACGAAGAATACTTGCGTGTGTTAGACGAGTTGAATTACATAAGTCAAGAGGACAGAACCCAGATAGGCAATAAGGCTAGAGAATACTATTCTTTAGAAAAAGGCGTGTCACAATATTACAAAATTTATAACTCGATCCTGCAGATAGATTAAAGCAAATGATGCCCCTAAAAAAATACAGCGCCTTAATAACCTTAGACAAACCAAATATAATTTGTTCAGTTTCGCCATCTTATTATTACTATAATTTTCTTTCTTTGCCGCCTGAACTATTATTCTAAAAAACATGTCTATTTCATTAGTTACTGGAGGAGCTGGATTTATTGGAGCACACGTTGTTAATGAGCTGATATTATTGGGACACAAAGTAATCGTTTTAGATGATTTAAGTGGTGGCTTCGAAGATCATGTGAACCCAAATGCAATCTTCGTTAGAGGTTCTGTTACCGATCATAAGCTAATCACTGAACTATTCGAAGAGCACAAATTTAACTACGTTTATCATTTAGCTGCATACGCAGCAGAAGGCCTGAGTCACTTCATTAGAAGATTCAATTATGAAAATAACTTAATCGGAAGTATAAACTTAATTAATGAGTCGGTTAAGCATAAGGTTAATCGCTTCGTTTTTACCTCCTCAATTGCGGTTTATGGTGGCCTTAAACCCCCAATGAGAGAAGATATGTTTCCCCAACCCGAAGACCCATATGGGGTTGCCAAATATGCTGTTGAACTTGACCTGAAAACGGCTCACGAAATGTTCGGTTTGGACTACACAATTTTTCGACCACACAACGTATATGGTGAATTTCAGAATATAGGTGATAAGTATCGAAATGTTGTTGGAATATTCATGAATCAACTCATGTTGGGCAAGTCGCTATCCGTTTTTGGAGACGGTGAACAAACAAGGGCTTTTAGCTATATAGGTGATGTTGCCCCATACATTGCGAATTGCGTAAATATTCCAGCTTCGAAAAATGAAATATTTAATTTAGGTGCAGACCAAGAGTATACCGTGATGGAATTAGCTGTTTCTATTCAAGAAGCAATGAATATGAATCAGCCGATAATGCATTTAGAAGCACGTAATGAAGTTGTTCATGCCCACGCAGACCATAGCAAGGCGAAACGAGTCTTTGATATAAAAAATTTCACGCCACTTATCGAAGGAATAAAAAAAATGGCAACCTGGGCAGAAAAGGTTGGTTCTCGAGAGAGTAGTAAATTTGAAAACATTGAAATTACGGAAAAACTACCTCCGTTTTGGCGTATCTAAATATTATCAGTGATACAATATAATCAAAAGGAATCTAGAGTCGTAAACTTTAATAACAAAAAAGTTTCCTGTTTCTACTCATCTTCAGCTAAGATTGATAAAAAAACTGTACAGTCATTTGGAGAGGAATGGCAGAAGTTTTCTAGTTTTTCTGAGGCTGAAATTAAAAATATTGGGGACGAATACTTTGATATTGTTGATGAATCAATTTTAAATTCTAATTCTATTGTATTAGATATGGGTTGTGGCTCTGGCAGATGGAGCAAATATCTCGCTCCAAATGTTAAATTTATTGAAGCAATAGATCCAAGTGACGCAATATTCTCCGCAACTAAATTACTGTCAAATGTGAATAATATTAGGACAACTCAAGCAAGTTCTGATAATATTCCATTTAATGATGAAACGTTTGACTTTGTATTTAGCTTAGGAGTGCTTCATCATATCCCTGAAACACAAACTGCGCTTATTGATACAGTTAAAAAAGTTAAAAAAGGAGGATATTTGCTGATATACCTCTACTATAATTTAGATAATAGGGGCGTGCTTTACAAAGCACTATTTAAACTGTCATCTGTAATTAGGTTTATCGTTGCAGCTCTTCCAAAATGGGCTAAACAAATTGTCTGTGATTTTATTGCAATTACCGTATATATGCCGCTCATATTAGTTAGTCGCTCAGTACAAAAAATGATTCCGAATAAATCTACTTACCAAAAACTTCCACTTGCATACTACGTTGGCAAATCTTTCAACATAATAAGAAATGACGCTTTAGACCGTTTTGGCACGCCACTAGAACAGCGTTTTTCCAAGAAAAAAATAAAAGAAATGATGGAGAAAGCTGGTTTAAGAGATATAAATTTTTCCAATAATTCACCCTATTGGCATGCCATTGGTAAAAGAACCGATCTAGTAAAATGAATAAAATTTTATTCTTAGCAAACCACAGACCTGACAGGGCGCCAGGGCAACGATTTAGATTTGAGCAATATCTAGATTTTTTAAATAAAAATGGATATGAATGCGAAGTATCCCCGCTGCTATCAGAAAAAGATGATAAAATCTTCTATAGCAAAGGAAATTGGATGTCGAAACTATTTATTCTTATCAAATGCTTCACAATAAGACTATCAGATGTAGTTAGGGCGAATAAATTTGATGTAGTGTTTGTATTTAGAGAAGCTTTTTTCACTGGAACAACATATTTTGAGAAAAAGTTTCATAAATCTTCAGCTAAAGTAGTCTTTGACTTTGACGATTCCATTTGGCTATCTAATGTATCATCAGCTAATAAAAAAGTTGAGTGGCTCAAAAATTATTACAAGACGAGTGAGCTAATTGCTCTTTCTGATCTTGTGTTCGCAGGCAATAATTATCTGGCTAATTATGCAGCAAAGTATAACTCCCGTGTTAACATCATACCTACTACAATTGATACTGATGAATATCGTAGAAAAGAAACCTCAAACAATAAAATTTGTATCGGTTGGAGCGGCAGCGTAACTACAATCCAACATTTTAAGCATGCTATTCCCTCTTTAAAAAAAATAAAAGCAAAATATGGGCAAGAAATTGATATCAAAGTTATCGGAGACAAAAACTATCAAAATAAAGAACTTGACATACATAGTATTGATTGGGCCAAGGCAACTGAATTAGAAGAATTATCGACTTTTGATATAGGAATAATGCCGCTTCCAGATGATGAATGGGCCAATGGAAAATGTGGATTGAAAGGATTGCAATATATGGCGTTAGAAATTCCAACGATAATGTCACCAGTTGGAGTAAATAGAGAAATAATAAGCGATGGAAATAATGGATTTCTTGCAGATTCGCAAGATGAATGGTTTGAAAAAATTTCATTGCTTATAGAGTCAGAGGAGTTGAGGATCAGGGTAGGAAAAGAAGGCAGGAAAACTGTCGTTGACCATTATTCTGTTACTTCTCAAAAAAATAGTTACTTAGATGCATTTAATAAGCTCCTAAAAGCTTAATCATTTTGATAGATTTCTTCCTAATTGAGTGGAAGTTCATAATTTCAACTGTTTCTCAAACCTCAACTGACCATCTTACTTGTCGTTTAAACTACTTGTGCGAACAGGCCATCCCTTTTGTTTTAGTTTCTTCTGTGTGCATTTATAGAACTTACGACAAACGAAGCTTTATATTCATGTTCTTGAAACTATCCCAAATCAACTTTAATTCTTATATTTTTGTATCATGATTCTAATTACTGGAGGAGCTGGATACATAGGCTCGCATACGCTGATAGATTTGGCAGAAATAACAACTGAAGAACTCCTCTCTGTTGATAACTTTGAGAATTCCAGTGCGGCAACATTCGACCGCATTGCAGCAATCTGTAAAAAAAAGGTAGACAATACTGAGATAGATCTAACGGATCTCCAAAAAACGACCGAAGTATTTCAGAAGAACAAAATAACAGCTATAATTCATTTTGCTGCTCACAAAGCTGTAGGTGATTCGGTAGAGCAACCGCTAAAATATTATCATAACAACATTCAATCGCTTGTCAACTTGCTACAATGCTGCGAAGAATTTAAGGTTAATAACTTTATTTTTTCTTCATCATGCACCGTTTATGGTCAACCAGAGGTGCTACCAGTTGACGAGTCCTCTCCTATTCTACCTGCTGAATCTCCTTATGGAAATACGAAACAGATTGGGGAAGAAATAATAAAAGATTTCTGCACGGCTAACCCTAGTTTCAACGCGATCGCCTTAAGATATTTTAACCCTGTGGGTGCTCACATTTCAGGACTAAATGGTGAGCTTCCAACCGGAGTACCCAGTAACCTTGTTCCTTTTATCACGCAAACTGGCATTGGTATTCGTGCGCAGCTCACCGTATTTGGTGCCGACTACAATACACGTGATGGCTCTTGTGTTAGAGATTACATTCACGTATCTGATATAGCACATGCCCATACACTAGCACTGAATAGGGTACAGAATAATGATAACAAAGAGCAATTTGAGGTATTCAATTTGGGTTCAGGAAATGGAACGACGGTTTTAGAAGCAATCAAAGCATTTGAAAAAGTTTCAGGGGTAGCTCTGAACTATAAAATTGGTCCTAGACGAGGCGGTGATATAGAACAAGTTTATTCTGACTCAACAAAAGCTAAAGATGAACTAGGCTGGGAAACAAAATTTAACCTAGACGAAATGATGTCATCTGCCTGGAAATGGGAACTTCAGCTAAAAGCCGAAAGAGAAAAAATATGAGACTTTTCTGACTTAAAATTTTGAACTCACTTGTGATGATAAGGCTCCCCTTTCAGTATCGTAAATCCACGATACAATTGCTCCACAAAAAACAAACGTACCATTTGGTGTGAGAAAGTCATTCTAGACAATGCTAATTTCTCATTTGCTCGCTGATATACATTTTCTGAGAAGCCATATGGTCCACCAACAACAAAAATTAGGTTCTTTAATCCTTGATTCATACGCTTCTGCAGAACATTTGAAAAGCCGATAGAATCGTTTTCTTTTCCGTTTTCATCAAGTAAAGAAACCCAATCAGCATTTTCTATCTTCGAAAGAATCACTTCTCCTTCTTTCTCCGTCTGTTCTTTTTCAGAAAGATTTTTCGAATTCTTGATGTCTGCAATTTCAATGATTACAAATGAGCAGTAATGCTTTAATCGCTTTATGTAAAGATCAATGCCTTGCTTAACATAATCTGCATCTGTTTTCCCTATAACGAGTAGTTTAACTTTCATTGCTAGACAAAAATATGCATACTTTTGTCTTACAAACCCAAACCGCCCAAATATGAAAAAGAACATCATGCTATCTATCTTATTTTCGATTGCATTAACGATAACTTCTTTCGCTCAAAATATTGACAACGAGCAAGTTGCAACTTCGCTGCAAACTGGCAATGCTGGTGAAATAGCAAAGCACTTTTCTTCTAGAATTGAAATTAGCATTTTAGGTGAGTCGGTGAATTACTCCAGAGATGCCGCAGAAAAAAAATTATTTGAATTTTTTGATCAAAACGCGCCTGAGCGTTACACTCAAATTGAAGACCATGCTGAGGTTAAAGTTGACCATGTAGTAGGTATACTTTCCACCGAAAGTGGGGAATACGAAATTTCATATTACCTAATTACAGCTCATGAAAAACATCAAATCAACCACCTTATTATTAAAGCAAAATAGTGTCTGAGTTTAATTTAGATCTATTTATTGAATTGGCTCTTGCCGAAGACGTTGGTGATGGAGATCACTCATCGCTAGCCTGTGTGCCGAATAATGTTTCGGGAAAAGCTCAGATGCTTATCAAAGAGGGTGGCATCCTTGCAGGTATAGAAATAGGCGTTTCTATTTTCAAAAAAGTTGATACTAAGCTACTAGTAACTGTTCTTTTGTCTGATGGAACATCTGTTAAACAAAATGATATTGCTATGACAGTTGAAGGTTCTCGGCAATCAATTTTGAAAGCCGAACGATTGGTGTTGAATATTATGCAGCGAATGAGTGGCATTGCAACCTATACAAATAAGATAGTGCAACTTATAGATGGAACAAAGACTAAAGTTCTTGATACAAGAAAAACGACACCTCTTCTTCGTATTCTTGAAAAACAAGCAGTGAAAATAGGTGGTGGCGAAAATCATCGCTTCGGTCTGTATGATATGATCATGTTAAAAGACAACCACATCGACTATGCTGGAGGAATCAAAGCTGCCGTTACAAAAACGAAAGAATATTTAAATTCAACTGGGCGAGATTTAAAAATAGAAGTTGAAGCGCGAGATTTAAACGAAGTGAAAGAAATTCTTGCCATTGGCGGTATCGACCGAATAATGCTAGACAACTTTAATTACAGCGATACAAAAACAGCTGTGGAAATTATTGGGAACACCTGTGAAACTGAATCATCTGGGGGGATTACTATTGATACTATTCGAGCTTATGCAGAATGTGGTGTAGATTATATTTCCGTTGGAGCGCTGACACATTCAATAAAAAGTTTGGATATAAGCTTAAAAGCAATTGACTAATGCTAAAGCTGAAAGAGCTGAATATTATTCAAAAGACGGCAGTTCTATGTGACCGAATTAAATTACCTGGTTTTCAGGGAGTTTCACTTTTTTACATCGTCAAATTCTTACTCGAAGGTTTACAAAAAAATCCTGTTACTACAAGGGCTTCGGCACTTTCATTTAATTTTTTTATCGCCTTATTCCCAACCACAATTTTCATTTTCACAGTTATACCATACATTCCAATAGATAATTTTCAAGAGCAACTATTGGTGCAGCTTAAAACTTTATTACCTTATGCAGCATACCAATTAACTAGAACAACTATAGAAGATATTATAAGCCAGCCAAGGGGGGGATTACTTTCATTTGGCTTCTTTACAGCATTAATTTTTGCAACTAATGGAGTTAACGCTATTATGCAAGCTTTTAACGAATCCTACTTTATAGAGAAAAAGCGGAATTTCTTAAAACAAAGACTCGTTGCCCTTGCCTTGACTATAGTTCTTGTCATGGTAATGCTAATGGCTTTTAGTGTATTCATTCTTAACACATTCTTTTTAGATTATTTAATCTCCATTGACACTTCTAATAGTGTAATTCTATTTTGGTCGAGCTTCAGCAGATTTATTTTTCTTCCGGCCATGTTTTATTTATCAACTTCGTTCATCTACTTCTCTGCTCCTATGGCCCAAAGTAAATGGAAACTTTTTTCTGCAGGTTCAACTTTAGCTACTATTATTATGCTTGTCGCATCATTTTCATTTGCTGCATATATTAATAATTTTGGGCAATACAATAAATTATATGGTTCTATAGGAACGCTTGTTGTAATAATGCTTTGGATTTACATTAATTCATTAATTCTGCTCCTAGGTTTCGAATTAAATGCCGTTATCAATAAAAAAAGTCAACGCGTAAAGTAAATTCACAGGCAAATGCTACGTTCAGCATGTTTTCTGATTATTTTCGTAAAAAATTAATTTATGAGATTTCTCTTTTGGATAATCATAATTCTTGGCCCATTTATTGGAAATAGTCAAGCTTATGACGATTTAAGTAAGCCTAATTCTTATAGAAGTCCAGACAACCCAAATTATTGGAAGAACAAAATGCCGCGAGAAGAATATTGGCAGCAAGATGTGCACTATAGTATTAAAGCTGATATAGATGAGACTTCTGATATCATTACTGCCTCTGAAACATTAGAATACTGGAATAATTCTCCTGATGAATTAGATTTCGTTTATTTTCATCTATACCAGAATGCTTTTCAGCCTGAATCTTACTATGATAATCTTCAAGAAAACAATAAGAAAAAACCTAACTATAGTGAATATGAGTCAGCGAAAAAAGGAACAGAAATTATCAAATTATCTATTTCAGGAAAAGAACTTAAAACTGAATTAGACAATACCATTCTAAAAGTTTGGTTAGATAAACCATTAAAAAACGGAGAATCTATTCAATTCGATATTGAGTTTAAAACCTATTTTGGTGGTGGAAGTGTACGTAGAAGAATGAAGAAATTTAACTCCTCTGGATTTACGCACTATGACGGTGTTCACTGGTATCCAAGGATTTGTGTGTACGATAGAAAATTTGGATGGACAACAGACCAGCATTTAGGCAAAGAATTTTATGGTGATTTCGGCACGTTTGATGTCGAATTAACATTTTCATCTAATTACGTTGTCGATGGCACCGGATTTATGACGAACCGCAATGAAATGCTTCCATTAGAGCTAAGAGAAAAGCTGGATATCAAAAATTTTGCAACTAAACCATGGAACGAAAAAGCATCAATAATAACTACTTACGATTCACTTGCTCATAAAACTTGGATTTTCCATGCAGAGAATGTGCATGATTTTGCATTTACTGCAGATCCGACATATAGAATTGGAGAAGCAGAATGGAACGGCAAAAAGTGTATCGCTTTAGTTCAAGAACCCCATGCTTTAGGTTGGCAAAATGCAGCTGAATATACAGCAAAAATTATCGAAACTTTCTCCAACGAGATAGGCATGTACACTTATCATAAAATGATAGTTGCTGATGCTAAAGACGGCATGGAGTATCCTATGCTAACTCTCGATGGAGGCTACGACCCTAGCTACAGAGGGCTATTCATACATGAAGTAGGTCATAACTGGTTTTTCGGACAAGTAGGCAACAATGAAACGTATCGTGCTGCCCTGGATGAAGGTTTTACTCAGTTCTTAACCTCTTATGGTGCAGAGAAAATTGAGGGAGATACCGTGATACAGAATCTCCCTCGTAGCAAATACAAACAAAGATATCGCAAGAAAAATCTAACCAGATATCGCAACGTTTATTTTGGTTATTTGCGAGATGCTATGAAGAATAAAGACCCGCAGCTAAATACCCATTCAGACGATTTTAATGGTGCTTTAGGTCATGGTGGTGGCTATGGCCATGTGTATTATAAAACAGCAACGATGCTTTATAATCTGCAGTATGTGCTGGGCGATGAACTGTTTATCGCTTCCATGCAAAACTATTTCTCAGAATGGAAAATTGCCCACCCCTATTTTGAAGATTTCAGAAACTCTATTATTAATTACACAAAAGTTGATCTCAATTGGTTTTTTGACCAATGGCTAGAAACTACGAAATCCATAGATTATGGAATAAAAAGCATCCAAAGAGGCACTGAAGAAAATGAGTTCATTATTACTTTCAAGCGAGATGGAAGAATGCAAATGCCAATAGACTTTAATGTTAAAGCACGAAACGGAAAAACTGCTACTTACCATATTCCAAATACATGGTTCGAAAAAGAAACAGATGCCACTGTTCTGCCACGATGGATTGGATGGGATAAGGTACAGCCAACGTATGAGGTAAGTATTATTGTTCCTTCGGGAATCGAAAACATCCGTATCGATACAACTAACCGCCTTGCAGACATTAACATGCTGAATAACTCAAATAGATTACCTGTTGAATTCCATTTCGATCACAAAATTGCCAACCTACCAGATATTCGATATTATGAGCTAAAATCAAGACCAGACTTGTGGTACAATGGTTTTGACGGACTTAAAGCAGGTTTTCACCTGAATGGTTCTTACATGAATTACAAGCATAAATTCGACTTAAATCTTTGGATGAATAGCGGTTTGTTTAACCAAGTTAAAAGCAATGGCTTCGACTATGTTTCATATAGATTTAATTATTCTACACCAACAGATAAATTTATGAAAGGTTCCTCTGTTAATATTTCAACTAAATACCTAGACGGCCTTTTAGGCAATAAGGTTGGATTTGAAAAAAAATCGCAATCGGAAAAAACTAGAATTTTTACTTATTTCAAATCAATGTATCGTCCCGAGCGTTCGGATGTTCTATATCTCATTAACCCAGACGAATGGTCTCCTTTAAAATGGAATAATACGGTTAACCTAGGGATAAATCACAGATACAAATCTCTTAAGGGCAGCGGAGAGATTAATCTATTAACCAAATCTTCATCACTTGGAAGCGACTATAATTACTCACTATTATCGGTAGAGTTGATTAACCATACTAATCTCGGTAAACTTGTTCTGCAAACTCGGTTTTTTGGTCAGCTGGGAACAGGTAACAATTGGGCTCCTGAATCGCAATTATACTTGGCAGGGAGTAATCAAGAAGATATGATGGATAATAAATACATGAGATCAACCGGTTTTATTGCGCACAGTTGGGAAGGCTATGGTGTTTCTACCAATCACCTACATTATGGCGGGGGATTAAACTTAAGAGGTTATGCGGGATACTTGGGCGCAATTGAGGTATCTGGCGGTTCTATTCGGAATTTTTACAAAAATTCGTCTGGACTAGCTATTAATGTGGAGCTTGAATTTGATCAATTAATTGGCTGGAATCCAAGTTTTCTAAGAAATTATTTTGATTTGGACTGCTATTTGTTTGGAGACATTGGCACAATTAACTACAACTATAACAACGAAAATATTGTTTTCATTGAACCAAGAGCCGATGTAGGAATAGGAACTTCTTTGACTATACAAAGATGGGGTGCTCTAGAGCTTGTAAAACCGTTAACTATTCGCTTCGATGTGCCATTTTATTTAAGTCACGCGCCATATGTTGAAGAAAACATAGATTTTAGGTGGGTAATTGGAATAAACCGCTCTTTTTAAGAGTAAGTCGGCTCGTATCAATAAAAACAATACTTTAGCAGAAACATATATACTTAATAATAAAAATAATTTAATTATGAAAAATATAATCATTGCCTTAACTATTATCATTTCACTGCCGGGGTTTTGCCAACAAACTGTAGAAGGTGTTACAATGCCAGCAACTATAAATGTTAAATCTCAAAAACTAGTACTAAATGGTGCGGGGTTAAGAGAAAAATTATTTTTAGACTTATATGTTGGTGCACTCTATCTTACAGAAAAAAATAAAGAT
>CAJQPE010000082.1 GCA_905480125.1 uncultured Flavobacteriales bacterium
TCCATTTTCGCCTTTTAAATAACCATAAGCAAATTCGCCTTCAATCTCTAAGGTTACTGACTTTATGCCTGCAGCATCGCCTTTGTTATAATCTAGCTCACGGATTTTAAACCCTTGCTTTTCTGCCCACATGATATACATACGCATTAGCATTTCTGCCCAATCGCAACTTTCTGTACCTCCGGCACCAGAGTTAATTTCGAGCACAGCAGTCATGTTATCTTCTTCACCAGACAGCATGTTCTTGAATTCTAAATCATCAAGAAGCTCTACTATTTTCATGTGCTGCACATAGACTTCTTCGTTAGAAGCTTCACCTTCTTTGTTGAACTCCATTAATACTTCTAAATCTTCTAACGAGCTCGAAATCTTGTCATAAGTTTCTGTCCAAACTTTTTTCTGTTTTAGCTTTTTAAGAACCTGCTCTGCTTGTTTTGGGTCATTCCAAAATTCAGGGTCTTGAGTTTTTAACTCTTCTTCTTCTATTTCGACTTTCTTCAGGTCGATGTCAAAGATACCCCCTTAACGCTTCCAGGCGACCAGCTAAATCTTTAATGTTTTCTGATGTTATCATAATTGTGTAAAATTTACGCCACTAAACTAAATGAAATTATGAATGGTGGGGTCATTTAATCACAAAAAAACGAATTTGCTGAAGACAACATTAAGCGCATTATTCAACAGAAGGTCAAGTGGCAAAAAAATAACCCTCTAGACAAAAGTTCATTTATTTTAATCATATATGGAACAAGAAACACCAAAGCTAAGATCATAGATCAATTGAAAAAAGTTACCGATTATCTCGCTTAGGCAAATTACGGCCCATTGTACCTCCCAGTCTTTTCAATATGCTTTCTCTGTCTTTTATCGACACAAAAGTAGATGTATCAACTAAGGCAGATGTGTTTATGATTTTGGGCTCTGTTTGATCCATTATTATAACGGAATCCATAACTAATGGAAGCAGTGTCAGGTCATAATTATTTTTAGATATATACAGCCTTAAATTATTTATTTGAAAAGGGTCAGTTGCTAATGCAATTTTGATAAATCCCATTTGTTTTGCTATTTCATAAGAGTAAAACAGATTTTCTGTACTGTGTTCAGCTTTTTCCTCAGTGAAAATATTTTGTTCAGGAATACCAAGTTCTTTTCCATATAAAGCCATTATTTTACTCTCAACGAATGGAGAATAAACTGCACTTCCAGAATAAATAACATTGTTGGCATACCCTTTATCAATCAAAAACTTCGACCACAAAACTCTATACCTCATTGTCTTGCTCCAGGTCTCACCATGATAAGGAACTCCAGGCACAATTATAACGTCAAATGGCATTCCCCGAATGTTAGACTTAAAAGTTCTATAAGGTGAACTTCTTATGGGGTTAATTACTGTGCATCCCAATGTCAAAAATAGCAGTGCTATTAAAAAACAGGAATGGATTTTTTTCATTGAAACTAGAGTCATTTATTTACGTAACCAAAGATGCAATTTCTAATCATAACAAGTGTTTCAAAGGTCTATAATTTCAACGAAATAGAGATTTAACCTTATTTATAACAATAAATTTATTGAGCTATACTTAACACTAGTTTCCTATAAATCAATTTAGTTGATAAATTGTTTAGGCCACTAAGATGATTGAATCATGGGATAAGTAAACTGAACATAAAAAGTGAATTAATGATCATTCAATAATTCCCAGACCAAATTCGCCTCGAACCCTCTAGAATTCAAATAGTTTGCCAGTTTCTGCTTTCTACGAAAAGGATTCGTTTCCTTTTCTTGACGTTCACGTCTTTTTAGCACATCAGCAAGGGTTAATAAATAATCCCTTTGGTCGATTTGTTCTAGCCCCTTCTTCTTGCAGTACTCACTGATTTTTCTTTTATTGAGCTCCGCCAAAATTTTGTTTTTCCCCCACTTTTTAATGCGAAATTTACCTATTGCATAGGCCTCAGCAAAGCGTTCCTCGTTTAAAAAATCACCATGAATAAGTGAAACTATTGTTTCTTCTACGGCTGATTGATAAAGTCCCCAGCCGTATAATTTATTGCGAACTTCTGAATGGCACCGCTCCTGATAAGCACAATACTTCTGAGCTTTAATTAAAGCTTGATGGGGAGTAAATTTCTGTCCCATTAAGACAAATAAAATAAATCTAAATTACATTTTAAGCTCGTTTCTATCATGATCGTAGAAATGATACTCCAAGAAAGTAGATGAAGTTGCCGCTTTAATCTTATATCTCTTTTTGAATTTGACCAACCACTTCATATTTACGGAAGGATAACCTTTCTTCAAGTAAGCTTCTAAGAATGGATGTACCTCAAGAGAAATGGATTCATTAGGATACTTTTCCATAATTGCAGTCATGCTTCTTTCAATTTCGTCTATAATCAAAACACTTGCCTGAACTTCACCAGTGCCTTTACAACTAGGGCAAACCTCTGCTGTTTTAATAGTCATTTGTGGTCGAACCCTTTGCCTAGTAATTTGGACCAAACCAAATTTACTTGGCGCTAAAACCTGATGCTTGGCTTTATCGTTAGCCATCGCCTCTCGCATTTTATTGTGAAGAAGTTTACGATTTTCCGCCTTTTGCAAATCAATGAAATCAATGACAATAATTCCACCCATATCTCGCAAACGCATCTGACGGCCCATTTCTTCTGCTGACTCAAGATTAACTCGCAAGGCATTTGTTTCTTGATCATCCTTAGATTTGGCAGTATTACCACTATTTACGTCCACAACATGGAGCGCCTCCGTATGTTCAATTACCAAATATGCTCCACTTTTCATGGTTACATGGCGACCAAACGATTGTTTAATCTGCTTTTCTATTCCTGCACTCTCGAACAATGGCGCTTTTCCTTTGTAGAAATTAACAATATTCTCCTTCTCCGGAGAAATTATTTTAATGTAATCTTTAAGTTCTTCTGCCATTTCAGCATTATCGACTTTGATGCTACTAAACGATTCGCTCATTACATCGCGTAAAATCGCTGACGATCTATTTAATTCTCCAAGAACTCTTTTTGCTGGCTTTGCATCATGCAAATTCTTGTGAATTTTTCGCCATCGCTTTACCAATTCTTTAAGATCTGCGTCAAGCTGTGCGACCTTCTTATCTTCTGCAACAGTTCTAACAATTACACCAAAACCTTTTGGAACAATACTTTCTAGTAACCTTTTCAGCCTTTCCTTTTCGCCATTTTTTCTGATATTTTTTGACATCGAGATTCTATCAGAAAAAGGAACAAGAACCAAGTATCTTCCTGCTAGGGTGATTTCAGTTGTAAGCCGTGGACCTTTTGTAGAGATTGGTTCTTTAGATACCTGAACGAGTATATCGAAACCTTGCTTTAAAATATCGTCAACTTTACCATTTTTATCAATGTCCTTTTCTCTGCGAAAAGTCGCTAATGCAGCAGTATTCTGCTTGCCATCTATACACCGCTTTGTATAATTGTTGTGCGTTAAAAACTGAGGACCTAAGTCAAAATAATGTAGGAAACCGTCTTTGTCATGTCCAACATGGACAAAAGCTGCATTTAAGCCAACTGCCAATTTTCTAACCTTACCAAGGTAAACATCACCTACTGAAAACTCGTTAGACTCAGGATTTTCTTTGTGGAGTTCGATAAGTCTATCATCTCCTAACAGCGCTATTCTTACTTCCTCCTCGGAAGTTGCGCTAATAACTAATTCATTATCCATAATAATATGTATATAACCGACTAAACCTCGAATTTCGAGGTTTAATAGTCAATTAATAAAATGGAGGAGCCCTTTCGAGCAACTAATAATATAAAAACCTAATTTTATTTAGGAATCAGACTAGAATCACTTCTTCTTTTTATGTCTGTTTTTTCTTAAACGCTTCTTGCGTTTGTGAGTTGACATCTTATGTCTCTTTCTTTTTTTACCGCTTGGCATAACTAATTAATTTTTAATTTTTTAATATGTTTTTCAACCTCTTCAATGCGCTTTAAATCACTGATAGAGGCTTTAAATTCCTCAAAACTTTCTATTGCTAATTCTTTCTTACCTATTCCTGCATACGAATGACCCAAATACAAATACGCTTCTGTATATTCGGGATCTAATTCAAGGACTTTAGTTAATCGTGTAATGGCTTTTTCTAACTGCCCAGATTGAACAGAGAATATACCCAAATAAAATTGGGCCTCGACATTTTCCGGGTCATCTTCTGCTATTTGACGAAGCTTAAGAATCCCTTTCATAGGGTCGCTTCCATTTTTCACTAACTCAACTGCCTCTTCAATTCCTAGTGAAGAATCGTTTTCGATAACAGCTGGATTTTGTACCTTACTCGGTAATAAATATAAAAGAACTACTACTGCAATAGAAAATGCAATTGCAAATATCTGACTTTTAGTTGAGAAACGCACTAAGGTTAACCAACTTTTATGCTCTTCTTAACTTCTTCGCTGAATGTTTTAGAAGGTTTAAATGCTGGAATGTAGTGCGCAGGTATAATGATTGTGGTGTTTTTAGAAATATTTCTTCCTGTCTTCTCCGCTCTTTTCTTATTAATGAAACTTCCAAATCCTCGTAAGTACACATTTTCGCCGTTCTCCAAAGAATTTTTAATGGAACCCATAAAAGCTTCAACGGTTGCCTGAACCGCTATTTTTTCAATTCCTGTTTGATTCGCAATTTCGCTTACAATATCTGCCTTTGTCATATTTTTTTTTTAAAGGTCTCTAAATCAGATTACTAATATTTAATGTAATGTTTACACTATTTCACAAACTTAAAATATAAAACATAGTTTTTCATGTAAAATCTATTATTTTTGACCAACAGCTGTTTTTGCACTACCAAATGCATTTTTCCAAAGAAATAATTAATTGGTATCACCTCAATAAAAGGGATTTACCTTGGAGAAATACTCGAAATCCATACAAAATTTGGTTGTCTGAAATTATTCTACAACAAACAAAGGTCATTCAAGGGCTTAGCTATTACCTGAAATTTATTAAACACTTTCCAACAGTGCAAGATCTTGCTCAAGCCAAAGAAGGTGCTGTTCTAAAACTATGGCAAGGTCTAGGCTACTATTCTAGAGCTCGGAATTTACATTATTCAGCTATTCAAATTGTTTCTGAGTTTGATGGGAAGTTTCCAGCAGATTATGCCACTTTAATAAAACTTAAAGGCGTTGGTGACTACACCGCTTCTGCCGTTTCCTCATTTTGTTTAAACGAAGCCCAACCAGTAGTTGATGGTAATGTTTATAGAGTTCTCTCTAGATATTTTGGTGTTGAAAATGCAATAGACTCAACCCTTGGCAAAAAAAAGTTCAAAACTCTCGCCAACGATGTTCTCGACAAAAAACAACCAGGATTGCACAACCAAGCAATAATGGAGTTTGGGGCACTTCAATGCGTTCCAAAAAATCCTGAATGTAAAAAATGTCCCTTGGTGTCTTCTTGTTCGGCTTACTCAAATTCCACAGTTACTATTCTTCCCCATAAACAAAAGAAAATAAAACAACGACACCGCTATTTCAATTACTTTGTCATCAGGCATGGTGACGACACATATTTAGAAAAGAGAACTAACAAAGGAATATGGGAAAATCTGTTTCAGTTTCCATTGATTGAGACTGCAGAAAAGTTAGCAATTGATAAGTTGGTTCGATTGCCAGAATGGGATGCGCTTTTTAATAACTCAACTTATAAAATTGACACTGTTCGCAAGGAGATAAAACACATTCTTAGCCATCAAATAATTCATGCTCGATTCTTCGAAATAATCATTATCGGAAGTTTTGAAAGTAATTACCTAAAGGTTTTATTAGATGATATTGATAAATATCCGGTACCTATTTTAATCGGTAATTATATCGAGCAGCACATTTCTTCTGTGTCAGTTTAATTTTCTACATTTGTTAGGACAAAGACTAATGCAATGGCTGGAAGTGTAAATAAAGTAATTCTAATTGGTAATCTTGGTAAAGATCCAGATGTCAGACATTTTGAGAACGGTGGTTCCGTTGCGAGTTTTCCTATAGCAACTACTGAATCATACAAAAATAGAGAAACTGGTGAAAAAGTTGTTATGCCAACCGACTGGCATAATATCTCAATCCGAAGACCTGGTCTTGCAAAAATAGCAGAGACTTACCTTAAAAAAGGTCAACAAATATATGTCGAAGGTAAGCTTAGAACTAGAACTTACGAAAAAGATGGCGACACCAAATACATCACTGAAGTAGTTGTAGATGAATTCACTATGTTAGGAAGTAAGGCCGATAATGACAATGCTGCCCAAGAATCTACTCCGCCCCAAGCGGAAGCAATCACCAAGATCAAAAAAACTGAATCAAAGCCGAAATTGGAAGATAAAACTCAGGATGACGATTTACCGTTTTAACTTAAAATTAATCTAGAAATTGGACGAACCTCCTCCCCTTTTACTTCTTAATATTTTTTCATCCGATTCGTTCGTAATCTTTGTCGGATTTATCATAATGACTGCTTTACTATTCTGCTCTGCTTTTGTGTCAGGGGCAGAAGTCGCTTATTTTTCGTTATCTCCTGCCGACCAAGAGGAACTAAAGTATTCAAAGTCAAAACTTAACAATCTCATAAAAGATTTATTAGCTAAACCAAAAAAGCTATTGGCAACTATACTTATTGCAAACAACTTTATAAACATTAGCATAGTTATTGTCTCTTCTTATCTATCTTCTAATTTGTTTTCTTTTGAGAAAGAATTTATTGGAATATCTCCTCAAATTTGGGAATTTGTGGTTCTTGTGGTGGGAGTTACATTTCTAATTCTATTAGTGGGGGAGGTCATTCCTAAAGTATATGCTAATAAATATCCGCTTAAACTGGCTGGAATAATGGCTTATCCTATATACTCTTTAGGTCAAATTTTCTGGTACATTGGGTTAAGCCCCTGTCTAATTTCTACAACATCTTTTATTGATAAAAAATTTAAGAAAAAGACTGAAAATATTTCTATAGACCAGTTGGCAATAATGCGGGAAATAACAGACGAAAATGAAGTGCTGAAAGACTCACAAAAAATCTTACAAGGAATTGTGAATTTCGGGAAAACAGATGTTAAACAAATAATGCAGCCAAGAACAGAGGTGACCGCAATAAACATAGAAGCGGATTTCAAAACTGTTATGAATGACATTATAGTGTCTGGGTTTTCTCGCATTCCAATATATAAAGAAAACTTTGACCAAATTGAAGGTGTTTTATACGTGAAAGATTTACTTGCTCATCTTGATAAAGCTGACCGCTTCAAATGGCAACCCATATTAAGAGAAGCCTACTTTGTTCCTGAAAGTAAAAAGATCGATGATCTTTTATCTGAATTTCAGTCAAAAAAAATACATCTCGCTATTGTTGTTGATGAATATGGTGGTAATTCGGGTATCGTGACACTCGAAGATATTATTGAAGAAATTGTTGGAGATATTGCAGATGAATTCGATGAAGACGACCTAACTTATTCTAAACTTGATAACTCAAACTACGTATTCGAAGGGAAAACTCCTTTAATAGATTTATACCGCGTTTTAGATATTGATGGCGAATGCTTTGAGAAAAACAAGGGTGATTCGGATACTATAGCTGGGTTTGTTTTGGAGCTTTCTGGAAAAATTATGCGAAAAAATGAAAAGATCAGTTTCGAAACTTATATTTTTACTATCGAATCCTCAGACAATAGAAGAATAAAAAGAGTTAAAGTAACTATAAGTGATGCAAAAATTGACGAAGCTGAAAAATAGCATTTTATTGTTTTTTAGCGTATCGTTATTAATAGCGTGCGAAGAAGTTTACTCCCCAAAACCTAGAGGGTTTTTTAGAATTGACCTTCCTGAACACAACTATAAAAATTTCACTCCCATAGACTGCCCATATAGTTTCGATATTAATAAACAAGCTTTCATTGCTAATAGCAGAAGTAATGTTAATGAGCCCTGTTGGGTAAATATTAATTACCCTCGGTTTAAATCTACAGTTCATATTAGCTATAAACAGATTGATAATGACTTGCCAAAATTTCTTGAAGACTCACGAACACTTGTATACAAACACACTGTTAAAGCTTCCGATATTCAAGAAAAATTAATCGTTAATGATTCAGCTAAAGTTTATGGTTTAGTGTACTTTTTGGAGGGTGATGCTGCCTCGACTATGCAATTTTACTTGACAGACAGCGCTAATCACTTTTTACGTGGGGCTCTATATTTTAATGCAAGACCAAATCCAGATTCTATTGCTCCAGTTCAAGAGTTTATTCGGCAAGATGTTTTACATTTTATTAATTCCTTTGAATGGAAAAACGTTTAGCGTTCCATTAATTATCCATTTCTGCTGTTTTTTTGAATTAAGATTTAAGTATATTGGTCACGTAAAAAAAACTCATGAAAAAGCACCTATTTTCTTTATTCCTTATCGCCCTTACAATTAGCGCGTTGGCCCAAGAACAGTTCTCAAAAGTTAAAATCTACACTGATGATTTTGGATTACAACAATTAATACAATTAGGCGTAGGGTTAGATCATGGGCAAAGAGAAAAAGGAGAGTTCTTTATTTCTGATTTTTCTGCTTCCGACATATTAATTATGGAGGCCAACGGATTCGCAATCGAGATACTTATCAATGATGTTTCTGCCTATTATCAAGATAGAAATAATGATTCAGAATATAGAGAAATCAGAGATGATAATTGCTCTGGAACTTCTCCTGAGAATGAATTTACTACTCCATCAGATTTCAACTTAGGTTCAATGGGTGGATTTTATACTTATCAAGAGTTCTTAAATCACTTAGACACAATGTTTGCAAAATATCCTAATCTAATAACGCAAAGAACAGCGATAGATACATTTCAAACACATGAGGGCAGACCAATATACTGGCTTAAAATTTCTGACAATCCGAACATTGATGAATCTGAACCAGAGATTTTATATACTTCAGTGCACCACGCAAGGGAGCCAGCATCACTTTCCCAAGTTATTATGTACATGTACTACCTTCTAGAAAACTATGGCATAATTGACGAGGTAACCAATATTGTAGATAATACTGAGCTATATTTTATTCCAATGATTAACCCAGATGGATACATTCACAACTTTACCACAAACCCAAATGGTGGAGGTATGTGGCGAAAGAATCGAAGAATTAATGGAGGCGGGGAATACGGTGTTGATCTCAACCGAAATTATGGTCATTTTTGGGGTTTTGACGACAATGGATCTTCACCGAACCCAAGCAGCCAAACATATAGAGGTCCAGCAGCATTTTCAGAACCAGAAATTCAAGCAGTCAAGTTTTTTAGTGAAGAACGTGATTTTTTAATGGTATTAAATTACCACACGTATGGGAATCTATTAATCTATCCCTGGGGATATGCTCAATCTCTTTACACACCAGACTCTGCATTATTTGTAGAATACGCGAAAGTTATGACCGAGCAAAATAACTATACGTATGGAACAGGTGACCAGACTGTAGGTTATATTGTTAACGGTGATTCTGACGATTGGCAGTATGGTGAACAAACAACAAAAGATAAGGCACTTTCATTTACGCCTGAGGCAGGAGATAATGATGATGGATTTTGGCCAACATCAAGTAGGATAATTCCTATTAGCAAGTCGAACTTAAGACAAAATCTTAATTACGCTCATCTTGCGGGTAAATATGCTCGAGTTGAAGATAAATCACCTACAACAATTTCTAATATAAGTTCTTATATTGACTTTGAAATTAAACGCTTAGGTCTTGATTCTCCAGCAACATTTACAGTTAATCTTGTCCCTATAAGTCCGCAAATTTCTAGTGTTGGAGGTCCTGTAGTTTTTTCGGGCATGTCTTTACTCGAAACTAGAGTAGATTCAATTTCGATGAATTTAATTACAGGTATAAATGATGGCGACCAGATCAAGTTTTTGATGAACATAGATAATGGTTCTTTTATTGTTTCTGACACTATTACCAAAACCTATGGCACCGGAACTTCTGTATTTGCGGATAATGCGAGCAGCATAGCT
The DNA here is from genome assembly GCA_905480125.1 of uncultured Flavobacteriales bacterium. Lineage (GTDB taxonomy): Bacteria > Bacteroidota > Bacteroidia > Flavobacteriales_G > NORP312 > NORP312. The sequence continues at coordinate 10,068 of CAJQPE010000082.1, forward strand.
AACTGGACCGCCGAAGGAAGTTGGGCAATAACTACCGAAGATTATCATTCGGGGCCAAGTTCTTTTACTGACTCACCAGGTGGCGATCATGGTAATAGTGTTACAAGTAGTCTCTTTCTCAATGATACAATTGATTTAACCAATGCAGTATCAGCCAATTTAAATTTTTGGGCACGTTGGGAGCTAGAAACAGGCTATGATTACGTTCAGGTTCAGGCTTCGAATGACTTTGGCGCGAGCTGGATTCCATTATGCGGCCAATATACCAAAATCGGAAATTCTAGTCAAGATGAGGGGAACCCAGTATTTAATGGATTCCAGTTTGAATGGGTATTAGAAGAAATGGATTTAACTGACTTTTTAGGAGAAGAAATATTACTTCGGGTGCGCTTTAAAAGCGATAATTTCACAACAGAAGATGGGTTCTACCTTGATGATGTGGAGATTAACATAATTGAAGGTGAAAATTCTGAAAACTCTATTTATAACCTTGAAATAAACAGAAATATCAATGTATTTCCTAATCCCAATAACGGAATTTTTACAGTTTCTTATAATGGTAGTGCCGATGACTATTTTGCTTTTGCTATTCTAGATGTTCTTGGTAAACAAATCGGCGAAACAAAATATATTAAAGGAGGATCTTCGACCGATATGCAACTCCAAGAAACTAAAGGTGTATATTTTGTTGTAGTTAAAAATACAAAAAACATTATTGTTGAAAAGCAAAGAATTGTTATTGATTAAAGACAATGATTTTAGCAAACTTTTTAAAGAGAAACTTTATAAAGTTGACCACGCGAATAACATATCTTGCTAATCCTATCGGTTTTTTTGCAACTTGTCGACTCTGAAATAATGCTATTTCATTTGTTAAATGTCGTAGATGAGCATAAGTTTACTATTAAAAATCATCAGTTTGCAACTTGAGTTGTATGCTCGTTCCTTTGCCTACGACCGATTCTATGGTTAATTGACCATTTACATCATTTGCTTTTTTTCTAAGATTTTTTATGCCGATACCTTCTGTATTTTGGCTAGAATCAAATCCTATACCATCATCTTGAAAATCTAACTGTATTTCATTTGTTGTTCTTATGATTTTCATAGTTATCACTTTGGCTTTTGCATGTTTAAGAGTATTATTAATTATTTCTTGAGCCAACCGGCATAAATATATTTGGATTCTATTCGGTAAAACCTCTCCCTTTAAATTAATTTCTAAATCAAGCTTGATATCTGTCGATGAGCGCACAGTATTAACGATTAAGTTTAGGTAGTTTTCAAGGCCATGTGATTTGATAAAATCCGGTATTAGGTTGTGCGAAACAGAACGCGTTTCTGAGATCGCCTGATTAAGCAGTTCCGCCGAATTCTTAAGTAAAGCTTGATCTTTTTCCGGTATTTCATCCAAACGACTAACAACGGCACTAATTCCCATGCCTGCAGCAGTAATTAAACTTTGCACTCCATCATGTAATTCCTGCGATATTCTTGTTCTTTCCTCTTGAATTAATGATGCCTGTAGTTTTTTTCTTTTTTCGAGCCTAAGCGCAATGACTTTTAATAATTCTGGGGCAGAATATGGCTTAGTAATATAATCTACAGCACCTAAATTCATCCCGTCGCGAATACTTTGCGGTTCCGTTTTAGCCGAGAGAAAAATAAATGGAGGAAATTCAGCTGCTGGGACTAAAGTTTCTAGCATTTTTAACACCTCGAAACCATCCATTTTAGGCATATTTATATCACATATTACCAAATCGGGATGGGTATTAGTGAAGGTTTCTACACCTTCCTCTCCATCTTTTGCCATCACAACAGAATAGCCACTAATTTCTAATATATCAGCTAGAGTTTCGCGCAATATTTTTTCATCTTCAATTATCAATATTTTACTCATAGCTCTTGTTTTTTAAAGTTTATTTCAAATTTACTACCGATTCCTTCAGTTGAACTTGCTGTAATTATTCCATTATTTAACTCAAAATATTCTTTTGCAATACTGAGACCTAATCCCGTACCTTTAATTTCTGTAACATTATTTGCCCGAAAAAACGGGTGAAACAAGTTGGACATTTCCATCTTTGGAATACCAATACCGTAGTCTTCTATGGCTAAGTTAAATTCTTTTGTTTTGAAGGAAATTGCAAGTTTAGGGTTGCTTTTTCCAGTAGAATACTTGAAAGCATTACTTATTAAATTGGATAGTGAGTGAGTCAGCAACTTGGTGTCTAAATATACATTATATGGCACACCCTCTGTTACAATATTGACATATCTTCCATCCATTTGTAATTGATTAAATTCTTCAGCCAATTTCTTACAAAAATCGACTAAATTTAATTCTTGTGGCTTAGCGCTAACATTCCCTGATGTCAATTTGCCTAAAATAAGAACATCATCCATTAATTCGGTCATTTTACCTATTTCTAATGTAATACGATTGGTTATTTTTTTATATCGTTTGCTAGTTTCTATATCAATATTATTCGATAGCATTTCAAGTAATTCCGAATTTGACTGAATGGCTGCTAACGGAGTTCTAAACTGATGAGAAGCGGTTGAAACAAAGCTAGTTTTTAATTGCCCCAATTCTTTTTCTTTTATTAAGCTACGATTCAATTCGATAGTTTTATGCTGTAGATGTTTGTTTTGATCTTCCAAACTCTTTTGCATTTTTGTAATAGAGGTGTTAAAAAAAAACAATATAATTATTAGCATCCCGCCGGCAGATAATGTATTCCCCATGGAAAGATATTTTAAAATTTCACTATCAATACTGTAAACACCATTAAAATTTGAGAAGGTCAAAAATAAAACTACATAAATAGTACCAATTATAATTAAATAAAGTGTCCTTTCCCAGTTTTTCCAGCCTGTGTATATTAATAGAGCTGATGGTAAGATTATAAAATAAATATTAAAATTACTTTCCCATCCAATGAAATAATTTGCCATAATTATTCCTAGACCTACATTTATACTGGCCAAAACAAATGGCGTTTTAATCCATTTATTTTTGAATAATTTTCGCCATAGTAAAAACAGAAAAAATGTTATTGAGCTATAGAGCCACATTTCTGGGACTCTAATTATCAAATAAAAGATTGTTAAAAGAAAATGCAGAAAACAAGTAGAAGACGCTGCAGCAACCATCGAATTTGTAAAACGATCGTTAGTTATCGACGAGTATTCTTCACGTTCTATAGTTTTTAACATAAAACCCTATTTATTGCTTTTCGCCTAAGGCGAAAAACTAATGCATTGCTCACAAAAATAAGTGAAATCAAGAAAATTTTCCGATTTATTATTGAATTTAGTTGAAGAGCAAAAGTTAATAATTATCGTTACCGCAACTTGCTCAACATTACCTCTCTGCATGTTATTTTTTTCCGTAGATCTTATCTTTTAAAACTCATTACAAATTCGCTACCGATTCCTTCAGTTGAATTTACTCTTAATGTTCCTTTATTTATTTCGGTGTATTCCTTTGCAATACTTAGTCCTAGGCCAGTACCTTTTATTTCTATAACATTATTTGCTCGGAAAAATGGTTGAAATAATTTTGGTAGTTCATCTTTAGGAATTCCGATTCCATAATCCTTAACCAATAAAACAAATTCTTTTGATTTAAAAGAAATTACCAGCTCTGGGTTGCGCTTTCCTTTAGAGTATTTAAAGGCATTACTAAATAAATTAGTTAGTGAATGAGTTAGTAACTTCGGGTCTATATGAACATTGTACGGATCACCATTAATTACAATATTCACACTTCTTCCGTCATGCTGAACTTCATCAAATTCATTAGCCAATTTCTTACAAAACTCTACTAGATTTAGTTTTTGAGGTTTGAAATTAACGTTGCCTGAAGTCAATTTCCCCAAAATAAGTATCTCATCCATGAGTTCAGTCATTTTATGAATTTCTAGTTTAATACGGCTAGTTACTATTTTACATTTTTCCTGATCTTCAACACTAGCATTAGAAGAAACTATTTCTAACAATTCAGAATTAGCTTGGATGGAAGCTAGAGGAGTTCTAAATTGATGTGATGCAGTTGAAACAAAGGATGATTTTAATTTGCTTAATTCCTTTTCACGTTCTAATGATTCTTCAAGTTCTATAGTGCGATGTTTTACTTTTTGTTCTAAGTTTTCCTTGTATTCGTTAACAATGCTAATATCTTGGGCTATTCCAGTCATGAAAAAGGGTGTGCCGTCAGTGCGTTTAATAATTCGAGTGGTACTGCGAATCCATTTTATCTTTTTATCTGCAGTTATTACCCTATATTCTAACTCAGTAATACCCAATTTAAAAAGAGACTCACCCTCCTTTTCAACCTGTTTTATATCATCTGGGTGAATCATGTCGGACCATAGATTTGGATTTTCATACCAATCTGCCATGGGGAAACCGTATAAATTAACCACTGAATCACTAACATACTGCATTTCGTAATCCGGCAGATTACGACCCCAAACAACTTCATCCAATGACCCCATTACAAGTTCTAGCATGTTTTTGCTATTACTTAACAAACTTTTTTGCGTTTCAATTTGTTTAAAGTCATTTTTCTGGTCAGTTATATCTTGGGCTATTCCAGTCATGAAAAAGGGTGTGCCCTCAGTACTTTTTAGAATTCGTGTTTTGCTCCTTACCCATTTAGTTTTTTTATCTTTTGTGATTATCCTGTAATCCAATTCTGAAAATCCGGCAGTAAAAAGACTTGTATTTTCATCATCAACACGTTTTTTATCATCAGGGTGAATAGCTTGGTGCCATAAATCGGGATTTTCATACCACTCTTCAATAGAAAATCCATACAACGACACAGCAGATTTTTTACTAATATATTGCATTCCATAATCTGGTAATGTTCGTCCCCAAACAACCTCATTTAATGACTCCAGTACCAGTTCTAACTGATCTTTACCTGCGTTCAATAAATCCTTTTGATTCTCAACTGCCAGGTTTTTTTGTTCGTGCATTTCAATTAGCCTCAAAAAGTGTTTATCATTCTGGCTTTTCTCTATTGTTAGATAATCTAAATCCTTTGTTAGCGAGTTGACTTGCTCTGTCGCTTGTTCCAATTCACGTTTTAAAGTGTCAATTTGATTCATTTGATAATATTACATTTATTTATAACATATTTCTTTACGTATTAATCAAGAGTAAAATAATGTTATTGGTTTTTATTCTTGGTAAAACACATTACAAATTCGCTACCGATTCCTTCAGTTGAATTTACTCTTAATGTTCCTTTATTTATTTCGGTGTATTCCTTTGCAATACTTAGTCCTAGGCCAGTACCTTTTATTTCTATGACATTATTTGCTCGGAAAAATGGTTGAAATAATTTTGGTAATTCATCTTTAGGAATTCCGAGTCCAGAATCCTTAACCAATAAAATAAACTCTTTAGATTTAAAAGAAATTATCAGTTCTGGGTTAAGCCTACCTTTAGAATATTTAAAGGCATTACTTAATAAATTAGATAGTGAATGAGTTAGTAACTTAGGGTCTATATGAACAGCGTAAGGAATACCATTAATGGCAATGTTCACACTTCTTCCATCATGCTGTATATCATTAAATTCTTTAGCCAATTTTTCACAAAATGCTACCAGATTTAATTTTTGAGGATTATAATCAACATTTCTAGAGGTCAACTTACCTAGAATAAGAACATCGTCCATTAATTCAGTCATTTTAGCAATTTCTCCTATGATACGTCTAGTTACTTTATCAAATCGTTTTCTAGTTTCTTCCTCTAAATTGTTCGACAGGATTTGCAGCAATTCTGAATTCGACTGGATGGCAGCTAATGGGGTTCTAAATTGATGGGAAGCGATTGAAACAAAACTAGTTTTCAAGTCACCTAACTCTTTTTCTCTGGATAAAGATTTTTTTAATTTTATTTCGCTATTAATCAATGCTATTCTTCGAAGCTGTTCTTTTGTTAACGAATCTTGTAATTTTTTTTCATTTGCCTTTAGTTCTTTCGTTCGTGCATTTACCGTATCTTCGAGGTTATTGTTCAACTGACTCAATTGATTTTGAGCAATTTTTAATTCTGCATTTTTTTTTACTAAATTATTTGAAATCTTTTTTGATTTGGTTATATCTCTCAGAGATATCTGGAAATATTCACCCGCCCCATAGGGCAATCTTTTTGATAAAAAAGAGACGTACTTCGATTTTCCAGTATTGGTTTCTATTTGAGTATCAAAATTTGTTTGAAGGACACTTTTCAGGTGAGTAACTTTACTTTCTATTCTTGTCTTTTGATCTTTTGGAAATAGATCTACTATACTTAGTAGTCGAATATCTTCCTTAGCATAACCAAGCAGTAAAGTTGCCATTTCATTGGAATCAACAAATGTATTTTTAGCAGCACTATAAATCAAAATCGCGTCACCGGAATATTCAAACAAGGCAACATATTTATCTTGAGAAACCTTGAGCTCTTGACCCAGCATGTTGATGCCAGCTATTACTGCATCGATTTCATCCAAAGATTCCGAAGGGGCCGCCTTATAATCGAAATTACCTAATGCTAATTGAATTAATAATTTTTCTATTTGCTCAAACCGAAGATCCACCCAATACTTTTATTAGTTTTCCAACTCTTCATAAATCCATTTAATAGCTTCATCTTTTTCGTTGAAAATTTTCATTGCCGTTCTTGAATTCTTAAATCCAAGAAAGAAATTAGCAATAATTCTAGTATAAAACGAATTTACGACTAGTGCAACGCTAACATTACGCGGGTTGTCATTCTGAACTTGCGAATACCAGTCTCGCGCTTCTTTTGATATACTCTTAATGTTTGCAGTATCAATGATTGTTGCAAAACGACTAACTCCCGCCATCATTTCTTCGGAAAGTTGCATATCTTCTTTTGCATCCTCCAACTCAATTTCAGCATTCATTCTAGATTCTACGAATATAACATTATCACCAATGAGCCAAGCTTTACTGCATCTAGTTTGGTGCTCAGGAGCTTCTTTTAATAGTTTATGAAATTTTTCTGTTTGGTTCATCTCAATGCGTTTTTAACTATTCCGTGTATTTCTATTTAGCGCTTAAATATTATTTCAAAACAACTACCTTCTCCCAATATCGATGTAGCCCTGATTTGCCCATTGTTAATCTCAACGTGTTCTTTTGCGATGCTCAAGCCTAATCCTGTGCCTTTTATATCTATCGCATTATTTGCTCTAAAAAATGGTTGAAATAATTTTTTCAGCTCTTTTTTCGGAATACCCATTCCATAATCTTTTACCGACAATACAAATTCTTTTGGTTTAAAGGATGCTATTAGTTTGGGATTCTCCTTCGTTAAAGAAAATTTGAAGGCATTGCTTAATAAATTAGATAATGCTTGAGATAATAATTTAGTGTCTAAAGAAACACTATACGGCTCGCCATCTGTTAGAAAATTTATACTTCTTCCGTCAGCTTGCATAAAATTAAATCTTTTTACTAATTGCTTACAAAAATCGACTAAATCAATTTCTTGAGGTTGGACAATATAACTTCTAGATGTCGATTTACCAAGAAGTAGAACATCGTCCATTAATTCAGTCATTTTGGAAATTTCTGCTGTGATACGACTAGTTACTTTATTGAATTGTTTAACATCTTTGCCCTCCAAACTTTTAAACAGCAATTGAAGCAATTCTGAATTCGCCTGGATGGAGGCTAAAGGTGTCCGGAATTGATGGGATGCGGTGGATACAAAACTTGATTTTAATTCGCCTAGCTCTTTTTCTTTGTTTAAAGAATTTTGAATTTTTACATTTTTTTCTTTTGTTAACTTTAAGAGTAAAATATTTTTTTTTCGCTGCTCAGCCAAGCCCGAAATAAAGTTTTGAGTAGCAATAAATATTACTGAAAATGGAGTTATTATATTCATCAGGTAAAACATAATGCGCACATTGTTGTCAACTAGCAATGCATCCCAAGAAAATGTTGGAACAATAATTACCGAAATTCCAATAATTAATATGAATAAGATTAGCCAAATTATTGCGTGAATTTTTTCGAGAAACAGAATTGCACCAAGAGGCCCTAAAAAAGACCAAGCAATTACAAAACCAGAATCGTGAATAGACCCTAGACTCCATTGAATGAAACAAGGCACCCAAGTAATACAGATTAATTGCATATGTACCAATATTTTATAATTGGCTAAATAGTGAGATAAAAAAATTGATGGAGCTACTAAGCCAACAAATACTAAAGGAAGGAAAGAAGTTAACCCAAATCCAAAAATCGAATAATAAACAAAAGCCCAAATTAAACCGAAGAAGCAACACATAGAGGCAATTATCAAAATTAAAGACTTCGCAATTGCTATTTCTGCAGAATCTGACTTATCGTATTGATATTTGACAATTATCTTTTTAAAATTTAGCATACAAAAATTAATTATTAAATTTTATTTCAAAACAACTGCCTTCACCCATTATTGAATTAGCTTTTATCTGCCCTTTATTTATCTCAATGTATTCCTTCGCTATGCTAAGACCCAAACCCGTGCCTTTTATTTCTGCAACATTATTTGCTCGAAAAAAAGGTTGAAATAATTTTGAGAGTTCATCTTTCGGAATTCCAATGCCATAGTCCTTAACAAATAAAACAAACTCTTTAGTTTTAAAACTTACTTTTAACTCTGGGTTATGCTTTCCTAAAGAATACTTAAATGCATTACTAATTAAATTAGATAGCGAATGGTTTAACAATTTAGAATCTAAATGAACATTATATGGTTCTCCTTCTGTTACAATATTTATAATTCTGCCATCAGCTTGCAGTTCATTGAATTCGTTTCCAATTTTATTAATAAATTCAACCAAGTTTAATTCTTGAGGTTTGAAATTAACATTCCCAGTTGTTAATTTTCCTAAAATAAGTATCTCATCCATTAATTCGGTCATTTTATGTATTTCCCCTTTGATTCGTCCTGTAACTTTTCTAAATTTTTCTTTATGTTCTTTTCCAATTGTCCTAGAAAACATCTCAAGTAGTTCCGCATTTGATTGAATAGCAGATAGTGGGGTTCTAAATTGATGAGATGCTGTTGAAACAAACCCTGATTTTAATTCGCCTAATTGTTTTTCTTTTATTAGAGCTTTATTCAAAGCACTATTTTTTTTCTGTAATATTTGCTTATGGTTTTTTATAACCGTTTTGTGTTTATTAGCAGTAGAAAGTCTCTCAGCAATAACAATAAATGACAATAAAATAAACCCTAGTAAAATAAATAGTGACCAACGATATATTTTTTCAGATTTCAGCTTATTTTCACTTACGTTTAACTCTAATTCATATCTAATTGCATTTTCTTTTTTTCGGTATTCAAATTCTTTTTGCAGTCTTAATTTTTCTAAATTTTTATCTAGATTAATTGTTATTAAACTATCTTTTAATAAATGATGTTGCTCATACATTGAAAGTGACTTTTCGAAATCGCCTTGTTCTTTGTGTATTAAGTATAATATCTCATTAGCAACTAAAACTATTTCCGTGGCATTAATCTCTTTAGCGATTTTCATTCCTTTTGTGCAACTTAATAATGCAGAATCATATTCTTTCATTTTATTATATGCTGATCCAATATTAACATGTGCAGAAGCTATTCCCCGGTAATCTTGAAACTTTTGTGAAATATTTAGACTTTTTTGATAATAATCAATAGCATTGGTATAATTTTTAGAAGCCCAAAATACGTTACCTAAATTTGAGTAGGTAGAAGATAAACTTTTTTGATCGTCTTCATTTTTCTTTATTTCTACACTTTTATTATAGTTTTCGATTGCCAATTTCAAATTACCATTAACTCTATGTATGTTGCCAATATTATTAAGTGAATAGGCTTGTCCATGCAAATCATTAATCTCTTTAGAGATTAATAATGCCTCTTCGAAATATTTTAATCCTTCACTATTATTATTAGCTTCTAGATAGAAGTTGCCAATAAAATTATTTGTGTTAGCAATGCCTTTTTTATATTGAACACTATCATAAAGGTGCAAAGCTTCCAAAGAATACTCTAGGGCATTTATGTAATCTCCCTTGTATTTATAAGCATGCCCTTTTATGTACAATGCATGTGCCATTTCTATTGGATTTTGCAAGCTATTAGCAAAAGAAAAATAAAGGTCTGAATAATATATAGAGCTGTCGGGATTAGTTTTTAAAAACCCATCCCAAGCTACAGATTTTATAGCACCATATCTAGTTTCAGCTGACAGCTGGTCGTTACTCCATAAATTAATTAGAGAATCAACTTTAGTTTCAGCAGATACCAATATGCAAAAAAATAAGCTATATAGAGAACTGATGAACTGCTTTTTGCTAAACATGAGTTAATAAAATGATAATTAAGCTAACTTTTCGTGTGCTTTATTTCTGCCTTGTAAATTTTATTTCAAAAGTGCTGCCTTCTCCAATAATCGATTTAGCTGTTATTACTCCTTTATTTATTTCAAAATATTCCTTTGCAATACTTAGCCCAAGACCGGTGCCTTTAATTTCTGTCACATTATTTGCACGAAAAAATGGTTGAAATAATTTTGTAAGTTCATCTTTCGGAATACCGATTCCATAATCCTTAACTGTTAAAACAAATTCTTTTGACTGAAAAGAAATAATTAGCTCTGGGTTATTCTTGCCAACCGAATACTTGAAGGCATTACTAAATAAATTCGATAATGAGTTAGTGAGCAATTTAGGGTCTAATTTAACATCGTATTGTTTGCCGTTAGTAACAATCTTCATAATTCTACCGTCAGATTGTATCTCATTGAAATCTTTCGCCAACTCACTGCAAAAATCAACTAAATTTATATATTGCTGTTTTAAATCAACTTTTCCTGCTGTCAGTTTACCTAAAATAAGCACATCATCCATTAACTCCGTCATTTTACCAATTTCTGAAGTAATTCGGGTAGTTATTTTGCCAAACCTTTTTCTTGTTTCCTCATGCAAGCTTTCCGCTATGATTTGTAGCAGCTCTGAATTAGATTGTATTGCTGCTAAAGGAGTTCGAAATTGATGGGAAGCCGTTGACACAAAACTAGTTTTTAATTCGCCTAACTCTTTTTCCTTCAATAATGATTTCTTTAATTTCATTTCGCTATCTAGTAACTCTTTTGTTCGTTCAGTTACCTCAATTTCTAGCTTTTTATTGAAATTTTCGCTTACTTGCTGTGCTTCTTTTAATGATTCGGTAAGCTTCTGCAAGCGAACTTCCGTAGCTTTTATATCTGTTATATCTGCAGTGTACACATTAATATAGTCGAATGGCTGAAACGGAACTACGTCAAACCTAATTGTATTCTTGCCAATTTGCATATCAAATTGATGCTTAACTCCTTTTTCGAATGAATAACCCAATTCGGAAGTAAAATATACTTTTAATTTTTTTCTTAATGGTTGATTAAGAAATTTGATAATGGCATCACCATGTTTATTGGAGTACATTAAAACCCGCCCATGTGCGGAAAACCTCATAACGGCATTCGGATTTTCCTCCGGAAATAAATTCGTGTTCGTTATTACTTCTTGTAGCTGTTTGTTTGTATTATATAGCTCTAAACTCTTTTTTTCGAGTAAACTCTCGGCCTCTTTTCGTGCCCTCTTTTCTCTGTCTAGGGCTTTTTTATATAATTCTATATCCAAAACTATATCAAATTAACAAAATTTTGAGCCCAACTTTTTCACCTTCATTAGTTTCTGCTACTTTTTCGATTTCGACTTCCTCATTAAAATACCTCGCAGCACCTTTAATCAAGCCAACAGCCAAATCAGCCATTTTTCTTGATGACGAGTATTCTAAAATCATCTCATTTTTACTTTTTATCTCTGATTCGAATCCAGGTAATTCAGCTTCTGGATATAGCTTTAAAACCTCTGGATGTATATAGCGCTCAATTGATTCTAAAAATGAGAACAAATTATCCTGCTCCATGAATTTCGGATAATCTCTGCTCAATGTTTTAAAGAAGTATTCCCCGTAAATATTTAACAATGTTGGAACTGGAATATCTTTTATTTCAGATAATTTACCAACCATCTTAAACATGTCCTTATGACTATATGTGCCTACTGATGAATAGACACCGTCAGTCTCTAGTTCACATTCATCAATTATCTTTTGTACTATCTCTAAGCCAAATTCGTTTTCTACTAATTCTAAAAATTCGGTAAATACAACTCCTTTCATAACTATTAAATTTTAATTTACACTACTTAACGTAAAAGTAAGGCTTTTAAACAAAAAAGAGTATATTTTCTGTTTAGAATAACCTATGTTATATTAGGGATTTTCTTTTTAAAATTTAAATCTGACAAACCGTACTAGTTTTAACACACATGTAGGTGCGATTTATTTTAGAAGGTAACATCCAAATACTTTAATATTTTTAAAAATGCAAAGTGAAAACGCGGCAAAATATCAAAAAATCTTATGAAGATAGGCTGAAAAATTAACCTATTGAATCATAGAGGCGACATCAGCTATTCCTGAAAGTTTTTTTACATTATTTGGCATCTGTATTGCATCGAATAATTCTTTTCTTCCTGATACGTAACGCCTTGCTTTTTTAAAATGGCTGCTATAGTCATTCAAAAATTCTTGATTAGATTTCACCCCAATAGAATCGCTAGTAATAAAGCATAAAAGAATGGTTGCAGAACAATAATTATAAGTCTCAATGACTTCATTAAATGGCACGTTTTGGCCTAAATAGATAACCTTAATGTTCATGGATTTGAGCATATAAAAAGCCATAAGCAAGGCCATTTCATGGAGTTCTCCTTCAGGCAGAAACAATATGGCAACATCCTCTTGTGTCTGCTTAAAATTGAGTGTATTAATCGCAACAATTAATTTATGGCGTATGAGGTTTGACATAAAGTGTTCTTGAGACGGACTAACATCATTAATTGGCCACATAAACCCTACCCTGGTTAAAAATGGATATATTACATGAACTATAGTGTCTTGAAAACCTCTTCGCATAATGGAATCGGAGAACAATCGATCGAATGATTCTTCATTATAATCAAGCATTGAGATAATTAACTCATTTATAACTGCCTCAATTCCATCATCACTTACGGTATTGATTAATTTATCAGTGATTAACTCGCTAATACTACCTTGGTCCAATTTACTAAGCTTAGAAATTTTATGCCCTTGATTAAGCAGCACCGAAATATTTAAAAGCTTTTTAAGTTGTTGGTCATCATAAAATCTAATATTAGTTTCAGTTCGTTGTGGCACCAATAAATTATAACGTTGCTCCCAAATACGTATAGTGTGGGCTTTAATTCCTGATAATTGTTCTAATTGCTTAATTGAATAGTGGCCCATTGGCAAAGTTGTTATCATACAAATCTAATAAATGTTATCGCTATTTAAGTTTTCTAGTTAAGAGTTAGTTCAGAATCCAGTCTATTAAACTAAATAAATCGATTTTAGGCCTTAATTTCTATAATCTTTAAAGAATATTATATTAACTCTAATTTTCTATTCCATTAATATAAATTGAATATTGACCACTAACTCAAATTCACTTATAAGTAAATCAATTAAATAAAGAAAATCGGTATCTGCAATTATCCAATACATATATAATTTTTACTTTTAATTGGTATACAAACTGTTCTTTTTGAACCACGATGTTTTATCTTTCTATGTGCTTACCTCGTGTTCCTCGCAATCTTTCTATTACTGTTTCTCTATTTTTCACTGAAACAAATCCAATATCAATGGCACTAGCTAGGTTCACTGATGGTTCTTTGTGATCCATCGATCGTATCAAATTCAATTTTACTGGCAGTTTGTCAACATTAAGTTTCTCCTGCTTCATAAAATGTCTTAATAAAAACGTTAACTGAATCCTGTCAGTTGCTACGGCAACCTTCTTGAAACCATGTTTTTTTGCGACGTTCATAGAATAATAGACATTCTCCTTACTATGTTCGGCCTCAGTTTCTTTGAATATATTTTCTCTTGGAATACCCATTGCTTCTGCATAAATTGCCATTACTTTTGCCTCATTATATTCTGTATACACAGATGATCCAGAAACTATAATGTTTTTTGCAAGACCATTGTCAAATAGGTATTTAGCCCAAAGGAGTCGCATTTTAACTGTTAAATTCCAACTTATTCCATCGCAAGGATACCCAGGAATAATAATTGCATCGTAAACAGTTTCATTGGTATTTAATCTAACATTCTTATGTGTTAAGCCATCCGAGCCCTTAACTATATTAGGTACAAAAAACAACAATAATAAGTAGGTAAATATATTCGCTTTTGTCATTTTGTTTAATCTTTTGATTAATTTATTAAACAAATATAAAGCTAATTAGTCAATAAACATTAAATTTGTCTAATATTATTTAGTTTTTATTAAACGTTAAGGTTCGGAGATGAATAAATATTATAGATTCATATTGTTATTAGGCTTATTTGTGACCATTTCACAATTTAATGTTTTTGCTCAGAATGCCAAAATCACTGGAACAGTTACCAACGAATATAATAGCCCTATTCCATTTGCAAATGTGCTTATTCAAGGTACTTCAATTGGCGCTACCACAGATTTTGATGGTGTATTTGAATTTAAAACACTACCTGCAGGAATAGTAACTTTAATAGTTAGTTATGTTGGATATGAAACGAAGCTAGTTTACGAAATCGAAGTATATAACTCAAAAACTACGTTTCTGACGGTGCAACTTATGGAAAGTTCTGCCAATTTAAAAACGGTGGAAATTACCAGTTCACAATTTAACAAGACTGAAGAAAGTCCTTTATCAATGCGAACGATAAACGCGACAGAAATTCAACGGAACCCCGGTGGTAACAGAGATATCTCGAAGGTTCTCCAATCTCTTCCTGGCGTTGCTTCAAGTGTTTCTTTTAGAAATGATATAATAATTAGGGGTGGTGCTCCTAGTGAAAATAGATTCTACCTAGATGGTATTGAGGTTCCAAATATTAATCATTTTGCCACGCAAGGTTCTTCTGGTGGACCAGTCGGAATGTTAAATGTCAATTTTATTGATAATGTAGATTTTTACTCAGGTGCATTCCCCTCAAACCGAGGCAATGCATTGAGTGCAGTTCTTGAATTCAAACAAAAAGATGGTAACAGTGAAAAGCTAGAGACAAATTTTACCATTGGGTCTAGTGACATTGGATTAACGCTAGATGGGCCGATATCAAAAAAAGCAACCTATATATTTTCTTTTAGAAGATCATATTTGCAATTTTTATTTCAAGCTCTGAAATTACCCTTTCTTCCAGCTTATAATGACGCACAGTATAAAATTACTTACAACATAAATCAAAAAAATCGACTGACTTTTATTGGGCTAGGTGCCTTAGACGATTTTGAGTTGAACCAAAAAGTTAATGATGGCGTGAGTGATCTTGACATAATTTCAAGGAATAATTATATTTTGGGAAATATACCAGTCAGCGATCAATGGAATTATACGGTTGGTGCTAAGTATAATCATTTCAGAG
>CAJQPE010000083.1 GCA_905480125.1 uncultured Flavobacteriales bacterium
TCCTATTGAAGCATATAGTAGTTCTATGAATGTGGTCATAATTGGCAGCGGTATGGGTGGTATGGCGTGTGCTATTATTTTAGCTAAAGCTGGTCATAAAGTTACAGTGCTTGAAAAAAATCGTCAGTTTGGTGGTAATCTTCAAATATTTGTTCGAGATAAAGTAGTTTTTGATACCGGGGTGCATTATGTAGGTGGGCTTAGTAAAGGGCAAAACCTCTACAAGTGTTTTAAGTATTTTGAGATAATGGATGATCTCAAAATTATGAAATGTGATGAAGACGCTTATGATTACGTCAGCTTTTCGGATGATCCAAACTTATACCCTCACGCCCAAGGTTATGACAACTTTGTAACACAATTACTAAAGTTTTTCCCAAAAGAAGAAAAGGGGCTTAGAATGTACGTGGACAAATTGCAAGACGTTTGCAAGGAGTTTCCGTTATATCAGCTAAAAAAAGATAAGCTTAATACAATAATGTCGGACTCATTAAGTACTGATGTCCGTTCTTTTATTGCATCTTGCACAAAAGATGTAAAATTGAGAAGTGTACTAGCTGGCACGAACTGTTTGTACGCAGGATTACCAGATGAAACTCCGTTATATGTGCATGCACTAATTCTTAATTCATATATTGAAGGGGCATACAAGTTTGTGGATGGCGGTTCTCAAGTTGAACGCTTGTTGGTTAAAACCATAAAAAAATATGGTGGCCAAGTTATCAAATATAAAGATGTAAAACGAATTGTTTGTAACGATTTTGGCAATGCAGAATATGTCGAAACTGCAGAAGGGGAAAAGTTTAAAGCGGATATTTTTATCTCCAATGTAGATATAAATAAAACTATCGAAATGGTAGAAAATAGTAAAATTCGCAAAGCATATGCAAATAGAATTAAAAACTTAAAAACATCTGTATCAGCTTTTATAGTAAATGTAGTTCTCAAAGAAGGTAAAGTACCATACAGAAACTATAATCATTATCATCATGTAAATGAGGAAGCATGGGAGGGTGCTGTGACTAATATGGATATATGGCCCACTGGTTACGCTATATTTTGTCCACCGAGCTCTAAATTACCAGAATATGCAGATTCTTTAACACTTTTGGCTTACATGAATTACGATGATGTTAAAGAATGGCAAGATACTTTTCATACAATACCGCACAACGTCAACAATCGTTCTGAGGATTATCACAATTTTAAAGAAAAGTGCGCTAAAAAACTCTTGGCAGTGGCTGCAGTTAGATATCCTGAATTAAAAGAAAATATTGTTTCAATTCATACATCTACACCTTTAAGCTATAGGGATTATATAGGCACCGAGGATGGCACTTTATATGGCATTTCGAAAGATTATAAAAACCCTACAAAGACTTTTATTACGCCCAGAACCAAGGTTCCAAATTTATTATTGACTGGGCAAAATATAAATATGCACGGAATATTAGGCGTTACTATTAGTGCTTTGGTAACGTGTGGCCAGATTATTCCGATAGACGATATTCTTGACAGTATAGAGGAGGCGCAGTAATGCCTATATACCAATTAACAGAAGATTTAGTCTTTCCCCATCCCGAAAACACAGTTGAAGACGGTATTCTTGCCGTTGGCGGAGACTTGTCTTCCGAACGAATTATTCTAGCATACCAAAACGGTATTTTCCCTTGGTATAATGAAGGAGATCCTATTATTTGGTGGTCGCCAAATCCCAGGTGCGTTTTGTATACAGATAAACTTAGAGTTTCGAAATCGATGCGTAAATTGCTTAATCGAAATGTATTTCGGGTAACATTAGATCAAAATTTTGAACAAGTAATGAACAATTGTAAAGAAATTACTCGTCATGATCAGGTCGGAACTTGGATAAATAAAGATATGCAAAATGCCTATTTCAAATTATATAAATTAGGATATGCCCATTCTGTTGAAGTTTGGAATGATACTGAATTGGTAGGAGGTTTGTATGGTTTATTTATTGGTCGTTGTTTTTTTGGAGAATCGATGTTTGCCAAAGTGTCAAATACTTCAAAATATGGATTTATTTTATTGGTGCAAGCATTAAAGGAAGCTGGAGTTGAGCTAGTCGATTGTCAAACGAATACACCACACTTATTAAGTTTAGGTGCTGAAGAAATTGACAGAAATGATTTTCTTGATTATTTGGATAACAATTGTTTCGAAGAAGATACAGAAGCCTTCTGGGCAAAAGTCGTGGGTGCTTTGCTTAATTGTAATTAGATAAAATTAAAATAGAGACTTTATTCTAGGAAATCGATTTAGAAACGGACCTCTATATTATCTATTTCTGTATCTTAATGATATACTATATTTTGACAATCCAACCATGTGAGTCTTCTATTTTACCTCTCTTAATATCTTGCAGATATAAGCTAACCCGGTTAGAGAACTCTCTAGTTTCAATTGAAGGTAATTCGTATTCGATATCCTTGTGATTAAAGAGCTTTATTTGAGCAATAGTTGCTGCGGTGCCAGTTCCAAATGCCTCTTTTAGGTTTCCTGAGGTTGCCGCCTCAACAACTTCATCAACACTAACTCTCCTTTCTTCAACATTATATCCCCAATCTCGAGCGAGGGTCAATACACTATTTCTAGTAATTCCGTCCAGAATTGAATCCGAGGTTGATGGGGTAATCAATTTATCTCCAATAATGAAGATTATGTTCATCGTACCAGATTCTTCAATGAATTTATGTTCTTTGGCATCTGTCCATATCAATTGGTGATACCCTTCTTTTTGAGCTAATTTAGCTGGATAAAGCGATGCTGCGTAGTTTCCAGCAGCTTTAGCAAAACCAACACCACCATTGGCGGATCTTGTGTAATGTGTTTCTACTTTCACTTTAACCGGTTCAGTATAGTATCCGCCAACAGGTGTAGTGAAAATCATGAATTTGTATTTATCAGATGGTTTGACTCCAATATAACTATCAGTTGAAAACATAAAAGGACGTATGTAAAGAGCGGTGTCCTCAGCTGATGGAATCCAATCTTTATCAATGTTTAATAATTGTTTGAGTCCATCGTAAAATAAATCTTGCGGCACATCTGGCATACACATCCTCTCTGCAGATTTGTTTAGTCTTTTAATATTATCTGTCGGTCTAAAAAGTAAAGTTTCGCCCTCTTTATTTTTATAGGCTTTCATTCCTTCAAATATAGATTGACCATAATGTATAGCAGAGGTGGCCGGGCTAAGACTTAGGTCGTTGTAGGGTATAATTCGCGCATCACCCCATTCTCCATCAGAAAAATCTGCAACAAACATATGGTCTGAAAAGATTCTGCCAAACTTGTTTAACCCCTCTTCTAGCTCATTTATTCTTGAATTAGTTGTAAGGCTAATATCTATCTTATTGGCAATTGTCTCCATAGTTTATATAGATTTTCGTTCGTTACTAAGATAAGAAAAATAAGTAACCAAACAAGACATAAAAACGGCATATGATAAAATAATAGTCTTAGATTATTCACTTTGTAATGGCTGTGAAATATTGTTGCGCTTAATTTTTAGATACAGAATTTAATTTGGAATTAAATCTGTTCTACGGTAGTCTTTTTTATCCAACCTGTATTCCCATCAGAAATGGAAACTTTATACCAATTATCTATTGATTCTAGAATCTTAACTTTAATACCCTCATGCACAACAAAAAGTTCTTTACTATTATCCGCAGGGGAGCTTTTAACTGTTAACGAAGGTATAAATACAATAGCTTCACTACTAGTTTCGAGCATGTTTTTTTGATCGTGTCCTGCGAAAAAGAAGAAGATTGTAAGGGATGAGCTAACGATAAATCCATAAAAACTCAACTTTTTACTTGTCTCAGTTTTTGATTTCCAAAAAAATCCAAATAAGAGGGCAACTAAGAACATTGAAGATATAGTTAACCAACTCAAAGTGTCTATGGATAATGCTTGTGAAATATTCTTCCACCAAAGAGAAAGAAAGAATGGTGGAATACTTTCTAATTTGTCTGTTATTTGACTGTTTGCAATCGAAAGATTATAACGAACATCAGAATTGCTAGGGTCAATTTTTAACGCTTTTTCGTAATGTAAAATTGCATCAGGAAGCTGTCCAATTTTGTAATATGAATTAGCAAGATTATAATAAACACTTGCAGATGAATAATCAGCAGCTATAATAGTTTCGTAAGCAGTAATTGCATCATCATAATTTTCTGTTTTGTATGCGTCATTGCCACTTTTGAGTATGGCTGAATAATGTTCTGAAGCAATACTTGATATTGAGAACATAAAAGACAAAAATAGTATGGCTGAATATCTCATTTAACTAATTCTTCAATTTTACTTATTATATCGGCCGAATTTATATAAATTTCTTGTTTAGAAATGTTAGTTACTGGGGCAAATCTTGCCATTTCACAACTACTTAATGTTTCAAGTAGTGAGTTTATTATATCTCCATTTACTTTTTTTGCCAGTAAAGATTGTTCGATATTATGTTTAGATAAATGAGCAATATCTATGTTTAGTTTGTCACTTAAATAACCATAAATAGCTTTAAAAATCTCTTCATAGAAAAGTTTTTCGTCTTGGTTTTGGAGATGCTTTTGTGCCACTGAAAGCCTTTTGACAGCAACTTTATTCGCTTTTCTACCCTTGACAAGTGAAGAGTTAGAATTGTATACTGCTAATTTTTTTTGAGCAGACAGGAACCCAATCAATAGAATAAGTGGCATTGCTATTAGCGCGTAAAATAATCCAGAACCGAAAAATACGTTGCCACGCTCGTTAACCTTGAGTTCAGTGGTATTAATGTATCGGATATCGTTACCAATTATATTTATTTCAGATTGATTTCTGTTAGAAAATCGTGAAACAGATGCCCCGTCTTCATCACTTTTTTCAACATGTATTTCGAACATTTTTGATTTTTGAGTGATGTATTTTTTCTTATTTATATCGTAATATGTAAATTCTATCGAGGGTATCTCAAAATCACCGCCATGCCTTGGTATGATGAGGTATTCGAATTCTTTTTTTCCAGAAACGCCCGAAGAACTTACTGCAGTTCGGTCGCTAACTTTCGCATCATAAACTTCAAAATCTGATGGGAAATTAATTTTCGGCTCTCCAATTAATTTCAAATTGCCTGAACCATTAATTACAATTTTAAGATTGATAGCTTCATTGGCTTTAATATTAGTTTTATCCAACTTAGCAGAAAATGAAAATTTGCCAACAGCGCCAGAAAAATCTAAAGGTTTTCCAGAAGCGGGAAGAGGAGTCACTTCAATTTTCCGAGTTGTGCTTTTTACTTGATGCTCAATATTTTTGTATCTCCCTAATAACCTATCAAAAACACTTCCGCCTCGATTATTGTCTTTAATTTGAACTATTAAATCGATAATGAGTTCATCAGCAATCAATTCACCTGAACGCTGCGGGAATAGAACACTTTTGTGAATTGTGGCAACATTGTAGGTCACTCCATTTAACACTTCTGTTCCTCTGTTCTGGTTTGGATCTAATTCGATTAGTTCAGACCAGAAACCATTAAAAGACGGCACAGCCTTAATGTTAAGGTTCGATAGATTTACATTATAATATAATTTGTACGTAGCAATGATTTGTTCTCCAACAAATGCTTTGTTTTTTGATGTATAACACTTTAAAAACACATAATTTGATACGTCATTATTATTGGCATTGGTTTTGCCATTTTGACTGGTAGTTTTAACGACATTTATTTCTATGGGTTGGGTTTTGAAAACTTTTTTTCCTGCTATTAGTTTCGCTTCTCCGATGACAAATTTCCCTTCTTTATTTGCTGACAAAAGGTACGTGTATGTTAGGCTGCTTGAGCTTTTCCCATTGACCCATGATCTGCTAGTAGATTGATTTGGACCAGAATGAACACTGAACTGGTTCATTGCTGGTGGCTCGAATGAATCTGCAGAGCCACTTATTTTGAATGATACTTGGAAACGATCCCCAATTTTCACTGTATTTTTATTTACTGAAGCAGCGAATTTTACCTGGGCTTTAGAAACACCAAAAGTTCCAAGAAATAACACAAATAGTATTAAAATTGGTAGGTTAGCTATGTAGTTTATTTTTATCATTTATCGAGTGAATAGAATATATTTCAGCTTATTACCAGTCTTTTTCAATTTTCACTTTCTGTCCCTTTTTTGCTTTTAATTCCTTGAGTTTGTCTTGTGTCTTTTGCTCTTGATTTTTTTGAGCATCTAGAAGCCTTTGCGCATCTTCTTTAGTTAATTGCGCAGGTTGCTGTTGCTGTTCTTTCTTTTCGTCATCATCTTCTCCTTTCTTTTCATCTTTATCGCCCTTTTCGTCTTGATCTTTTTTTTCATCTTCCTTTTGTTTCTTGTTTTTATCTTTGTCGTCTTTGTCGTCTTTGTCGTCTTTGTCGTCTTTTTCTTGATCTTCACTATCTTCCTTTTGCTCTTGTTCTTGTTTTTTCATTTGCTGAGCATAGGCCATATTGTATCTTGCAGCCGAATTATTAGGATTGCTTCTTAACGCATTTTTATAAGCATCGATGCTTTCATCTAATTTCTGATTTTGAAGTAATGAGTTACCTTGGTTGTGATAAGCCCATGATTTTGTATTGGCATCTTTAGCGTCTTCTGCTATTGATTCAAATTGAGCAGCAGCTTCCTCGTATTTCTCTTGCCGAAAGTATGAATCGCCTAGGTTAAAAGCACCTTCATAGCTTTTCGCATCTTGAGAAAGTGCTTTATTATAAGCCTTCTCTGCTTTAATGAATTCACCATCATTATACAAATGATTTCCGCTTCTTATATGGTCTTCCACTTGCGCTAAAAGAGATAATGGAGCTAAAAAAAATATGAAATATGCAAATCTTTTCATGAAGTTTTAAAGAGTTTTTCAGTCGTAAATACTTTACTTTTTCTTGAAGAAATTATTTGTTCGATAAATAAGATAAGAATTGAAAAACCAATGAAATATTGAAATCTATCTTCATAATCAGTATAAATTTTGGATCCAAACTCGACCTTTTCCATTTTGTTGATTTCATCTAATAATTGCTCTAAGCCCCCTTGCGCGTTTGAAGCATGCACATATAGTCCTTTTCCATTCATGGCAATTTCCTGAAGCATTTCTTCATTCAGTTTAGTCATTATGGTATTGCCCTCTTTGTCTTTTCTATATCCGTTTTGTTGTTTTCCGAGATATATAGGAATGGGAGCTCCTTGAGGTGAACCAACACCAATGGTGTGAACAACAACTTCAAGTTCAGCTGCTGAATTTGCAGCTTCCATTGCATCGTCTTCATGGTTTTCCCCATCAGAAATAATTATAATAGATTTGTTGGTAGTAGATTCCATATCGAAAGATTCTATAGCTAAATCAATAGCAGCACCAATAGCAGTGCCTTGTGTAGGTATTATGCCAGTATTTATGGTAGATAAAAATAGTTTCGCAGCAGCATAATCAGTTGTGATCGGTAATTGAACGTATGCTTGACCCCCAAAGACAATTAACCCCAACCGATCAGATTTTAAATTATCAATAAATTGAAGGATTGCCCGCTTAGAGCGTTCTAGTCTGTTTGGAGATAGATCTTCCGCTAGCATACTATTGGAAAGATCCAGTGCAACTATAATATCAATACCCTCACGCTTAACTTCTTGCATTTTTGATCCAATTTGAGGGTTGGATAAACCAATTATTAATGACGCGAAAGCCAATGACCATAAAATTATTTTAAGTTTATTTCTAGAATATGAGCGCAGTGGAATTAATTGTTGCGTGAGATTAGAATCTACCAAATTTCTCAGTGCCTTTTTTTTCCATTTTACCATAATGAGGTATACTAACCAGCAAAGAGGCAGAAGAAGTAAAAGCCACAATTGTTCTATGTTTTCGAATCTATACAATGCTCTTAAACCATGTGTTTCTTAGAATAAATTCTACAATTAGAAAAAGTAGTGCTATAAAAACCCAAGGCTTAAATTCTTCACTTTTTTTACGAAACTCCGTAACGTTAATCTTCGATTTTTCAAGTTTGTCGATTTGTTGATACACTTCTTTTAATTTCTGTTTGTCGGTCGCTCTAAAGTATCTTCCATCTGTCATTTCTGCAATTTCAATTAAAGTATTCTCATCAATATTTACATCTATAGCCTGCATTTGAATTTGTCCAAATTGATTTCTCATAGGGAATGGAGCTTTGCCATTTGTGCCCACCCCAATAGTATATACCCTAACACCAAAAGTTTTGGCGATTTCTGCAGCTGTTAACGGTGGAATTGTTCCCGCTGTGTTAACTCCATCAGTTAATAGAATTACTACTTTACTTTTAGCATCGCTATCTTTTAATCGGTTTACTGCATTCGCTAAGCCAAGCCCAATAGCTGTTCCATCTTCAATCATGCCATTTTGAATATCACCAAAAAGGTTTTTCAAAACCGCGTGGTCAGTAGTTAATGGGCATTGTGTGAAGCTCTCACCCGCATATACCACTAGTCCAATTCTGTCGTTTGGTCTATCTTCAATAAATTCTAGGGCAACCTCTTTAGATGCTTCAAGTCTATCTGGTTTAAAATCTTGCGCAAGCATACTTCCTGAAATGTCAATAGACATAATTATATCAATTCCTTCAGTGCTTATATCTTGCCAACTAGCTGAAGATTGGGGACGAGCAAATGCAACAATTAACGATCCCAATGCCAAAAGTCTAAAAATAAATAATGAATGTCTAAGCTTGATTTTTCCTCCAGTTTTTAATCCTGAAAAATAAGATAATGTCGATAGTTTAACCGTTGGAGTACTTTTTTTTAATCTATAAATGTACCATGCTGTTAATATAGGCAAAACTAGAAGCAGCCAAAGTGAATATTTGTATGCAAAATCAATATCAGCCATTTTGTTTTATTTCTTTTAGGATGGTTGATTTAACAAAGGCAACAGCATCTTGCAGACATTGCTCATTTTCATTAGGTGATGGATTCGCTTTAGCGAATTTTACAAAGTCAGAAAGTGTAAGTATTTGTTTTAGTTTTTCCTTTTGTTCTTCACTAATAGAAAGAGATTGAACTGCACTCATAATCTCTGGTGTTGTGCTTTCCAGCGCAATAATTTTGAATCGAAGTTCTAAATATTCCCGAATAATCTCAGAAACAGAGCTGTGGTATAGTTTAACTTTATTATGCTGCCAAAGCTTTTGATGATCTATATCTTTAAGCTTTTTAAGAGCAATTTTATGTGCAGGGATTTTAGCCTTTTTTGGTTTAACGATAATTTGCGCTTTCGGTTTTCTATAAATTAACCAAAGGATTAATGCCGTTAGAATCGCAACAATAGCAAAGCTTCCACAAATCCAGTATTTGTAGCGCTTTATCCAACTAAGTAAGCTAAAAGGAACCTGGTAAGGTTCTTTTATGTCATAGATACCTTTAGTTGTATCAACCGGAACGGAGACCACCTGAATGAGCAACGGGTCAGTTTCAAGAATTGTATCATTGAAATGAAATTGAATAGGTAGAATGGGAAAGTAACCTGTATCGAATGCAGTAATTACAATGTTTTGTCTAATTATTTTAGTGGTAATATTGTTGTTATCGTAGGAAGTGTCGATTCGACTTTTGTTTACAATTTCCAAATTTCCAATTGAATCTAAAAATGACGGCCAGTGCAAAGTATCTTGAGCAGGAAAAGAGGCTCTTAAATGAAGAACCAATTGCTGCCCAATTAATATTTTATTAGAATCTAGAGTTGCGGAAATGGCTCTCTGCGAGAACAAATTGTTGACACTAAATAGCATGAAAGTAAATAGTATGAAATAGAATTTTCTCATCACCTTCTACTCCCTCGTTTTGTAAATAGCTCTTTAAGTGGCTTAATGTAAGGCCTGTTTGTCATAATTTCTGCTGCATCTACTCCCGCCTTTTGAAAAATATTTTTAAGCAAATGCTCTTGTTTTAGCGCAATAGTTTTGTAATGATTTCTCGTCTTTGCATTTGAAGTATCGATCCATTTGGTCACGCCAGATTCTGAATCTAGAAAAGGGACAATACCAATACTAGGAATTTGTTTTTCAGTTTCGTCATAAATCTGAAGAGCTACTAAATCATGTTTTTTATTAGCTAATCTTAAAGCCCTTTCGAAATCGACGTCAATAAAATCGGAAAGTAAAAATGCCGTACATCTTTTTTTAATAGAAGAAGTAAAGTACTCTAAAGCTAATTTTATATTTGTTCCTGATGACGCTGGTTTGAAGTCTATTAATTCTCGGATAATTCTAAGAATGTGACTTTTGCCTTTTTTAGGTGGAATGAATTTTTCTATTTTATCGCTAAAGAAAATTACTCCAATTTTGTCGTTGTTCTGAATCGCGGCAAATGCTAATACAGCGCATAGCTCTGTAACTACTTCTTGTTTTAGTTGACTTCTAGTTCCAAAATCTTTGGATGCGCTCATGTCAACCAAAAGCATAACCGTAAGTTCCCGTTCTTCTTCAAAAACTTTGACATATGGTTTGTTGAGTCTTGCTGTAACGTTCCAATCAATAATCCTCACGGGATCACCAGGTAAATATTCTCGAACTTCAGAAAAAGCCATCCCTGAGCCTTTAAAGGCAGAGTGATATTCTCCCGAGAAAATCTGGCTAGATAATCCACGAGATTTTATCTCAATTTTTTTGACTTTTTTAAGAAGTTCTTTGGTCTCCACTTTTACTGAGTATTAATCGTAACGATTTATGGAACTTCAACTTTGTTTAAGATACTATTGATGATATCGTCCGTGCTAATGTTTTCCGCTTCGGCTTCATAGCTAATACCAATTCTATGACGCAGTACATCATGACAGATGGCTCGAACATCTTCTGGGATTACATAGCCTCTTCTTTTAATAAATGCATATGCTTTCGCAGCTAGGGCTAGATTAATACTCGCACGCGGCGATCCTCCGAATTCGATCAGGTTTTCATAATCGGCTAAATCATATTCTTTTGGGTTTCGCGTAGCGAAAACAATATCAATAATATACTTCTCGATTTTCTCGTCCATATATACTTTTCGAACAATGTTTCTTGCTTTTTCAATTGCAGCGGGCTCCAGGATTGAATTTGCTTTAGGAAAGCCGTTCGCAGAAATATTCTGACGAACGATTAATTTCTCTTCTTCTTTTGTTGGATAATCTAAAACAACTTTTAGCATGAAGCGATCCGATTGTGCTTCAGGAAGAGGGTAAGTTCCTTCTTGTTCAACTGGGTTTTGAGTTGCAAGCACTAAAAATGGTTTAGGCAGAGGAAGTGTTTGATCTCCTATGGTAACTTGTCTTTCTTGCATAGCTTCTAAAAGAGCACTTTGTACTTTAGCAGGGGCCCTATTGATTTCATCTGCCAACAGAAAATTTGAAAAAATTGGTCCTTTTTTCACCGTGAATTCATCTTTCGATTGGCTGTAAATCATTGTGCCCGTAACATCGGCAGGAAGTAAATCGGGAGTAAATTGAATTCTGCTAAAATCAACTTTTATGATTTGAGCTAATGTGTTTATTGCCAGGGTTTTTGCAAGTCCCGGAACACCTTCTAATAAAATATGCCCGTCAGAAAGCAGTCCAACCAGTAGGCGCTCTGTCATATGTTTTTGACCAACAATGACTTTATTCATTTCAATGTTAATTAAATCAACAAAAGAACTTTCACGTTGTATTTCTTCATTTAAAGCTGCAATGTCAATGCTTTGCGAGACGCTTGTTTCAGCTGATTGAGTAATTTGCTCAGAGGTAATTTGAGTGTCGGACATTCTAGTTATGTTTTAGTAAAAAATCAATGCCTGCGAATTTGCAGAAATTCTATCAAAATTGCAAGACCATTCGGCAGCGTAAACGTTAAATTATGATAAAATGGGATGTTATAAGGGGAGGTGTTTTGTTAAAAATTGTTAAAGCTATTTTACTAAGGCAACATGGCCGATGTGTTGAACTGAAGTTCGAGCATTAAAATCAGTAGATTCATCGCCTTTAATAACTAATTTCCAAATGTAAACTCCAAAAGGAACTTTGCTCGTTCGGCCACCTTTTGAATAGAATCCATCCCAAGATTCATTAATATCATTTGTTTCGAATAACAATTCACCCCAGCGATTGGTAATAATAAAATTGAAATTTAAGGTGTCAATACCAATCCCTTTTATTCCAAACACATCATTTAATCCATCGCCATTTGGACTAAAAGCAGTTGGTAGATAAAATTTTAATTCACCTTCTATTATTAGAGAAATTGTAGTGTCATCTTTACAGCCCCTCCATGTTTCTATTTCTAAGTTGACAGGATAATTACCAGCCGCACTTGGGTAAAGAACATTTGGTGCATAATTTATTGAGGTTTCGAGAATGTTTATAGAATCTTTATCAAAGAAAGTCCAGTTCCAGCTGTTTATGCTTCCTTCAGAATTGTCAGTAAATTGGACTTGAGAATTTAATGTTGTAGGTGGATTAGGGTCATTTATAAAATTGGCATTAGGCAATTCGTAAACACTAATCATATTAGGCCAAGTATAAGATCCCGCGCAGCCGTCGTTAGAAATTGCTGTAAGAGCAATGTCATGATTTCCAGCTTCGGGGAAAGTGAGAAAAATAGAAGAACAATTATTCGTGTAAGTAGTTTCGCCATCCACATTCCATATGCAGGTGGTCGAGTTTGGTAAAGAGCCAACTATTGGATAAATTGCAGTTGAAAATGGTTCGCATCCTCCAACAGAATCTGCAGCAAATAGGGGGGAAGGTGTGGGGTTAAATTGAACAGTTACTGTAGCCGATTTATTGGAACAACCATCACTCACGGTGACGGTATAAGTTGTTGGACTTGGATATGAAATTGGTGTTACATCGATCATAGAACCTGAACCAATAAAGTTATTCCATGAGTAGGTATATGGCCCTCCATTTCCACCATAACCTATGGCACCAATAGAGGTCGTTGCTCCTTCACAAATAGTGTTGTCTCCGAATGGTATCACAGTAATATTTGGATACACATCTACTAAAACAGGAACAGCTTGTTCCGAGGTGCAGCCATTTAAATCTGTCGCAGTGACGTTGTAAAACGTTTGCATAGTTGGGCATGCTTGTATAGTAGATCCCGATCCAGTATTCCATATATAGGTGTATGGGCTTCCGTTTCCTCCCGCTGCAAGCGCAGTGATGTCGGTACACTGACCTATACATACAATTTGAGCAGCAGCAGAAACATTGACGGTTATAACATTGGGTTGAGAAATATTTGAAGTTGTAATTGCTTGACACCCATTCATGTCAGTAGCTGTAACAACATATTGTCCAGCGCATAGCCCTGTTGCAACTTGCGTATTTTGATTATTTATACTCCATGAATAAGAAAATGTTCCTGAACCACCATTAGAAAATCCTATAGCAGTTGAAGTTCCATCGCAAGAGCCATTGCAAATTTCTGGAGTATTGAGTGTTGACAGACTTGGACCTGGAGTGTCGGTTAATGAAACATTGAAGACTGAGTTACAAGCTGCAGAATTAAGGGTAATTGAGACAGTGTGTGAACCTGCGGAAAGGTTGCTGGCAATCGGGCCTATTTCCGCGTTGTCCCAAATAAAACTGTAATTAGATAATCCTCCAGTAACTTCGTTAATGGAGACTATACCATCTAGTTGGCCGCAATTAGAAGACGTGACAGAAAAATTCGTTACTGAAATACCGGTAGGTTCGGTAATAGTGTATGAATTTGCATTGAAACACCCTAAGTTATCTGTAGTGGTTGCCCCATAAACTCCTGCACAAAGGTTAGACGAAAAAGGATTTGAACCACCAGTAGACCATATGTAAGTGTAAGGCGCGGTGCCGCCAGTTGCAGTAAACCAAGCTGTACCATCGCAAACACTGTTACAAGTAGCATTAGTTTGCTGCGGGCTAATTGTTACACCTGGAGATGCTGTAACAGATATTATTGAGGTAGTATAACAACCGCTATTATCTGTAATTGTTATTGAATATGTACCGCCTCCAAGTCCTGTTGCCGTGCTCGTAGTTTGGTTGTTGGTATTATTATCCCATGAATATGAATAGGGAGTATTAGTGCCGATAATATCAGCTGTAGCTGTTCCATCAGGAGGTAAGTTACATGTTGGAGTGCTTAAAGTTATTGCTAAAGGTGGGTTACTTAATGTTATTGTAACTTGATTAGTTCCAATACATCCAGCCCCATCATCGGCGGTAATAGCGTAAATAGTTGTTGCAGTAATTTGAGTAGTTGGATTTTGAATATTGGCATCGGATATAAATGGGGTAGAAGTCCATGAGTAGGTTGGAGTAACTGCCACCGTTGGACAAGCTGCAATTGTCGATAATACAACCGTTCCAACTCCTGGCGATCCACCAGCATAATCTTGAAACAAGATATTAGTACCTGTATTATCAAATATATTAAAAGAACATTCAGTAGGAAATCCACCGTCGCTAGCCCAAACAAAATCCAGTGTGGCCCCACCGTTTACGTTAATTAAGTCAACTTGAGGCCCTGCACCAGCATTAAATCCGCTTCCTAGAGGTCCATCTCCAATTTGGCCAATAGAAACCCCATCTTCAAATATTTCAACATATGCTCCGTTCCAACCGTCACCAAATCCATCAAACATTTCAAGAGAATAATCACAATTAGAATTTGCTGGTGGTGCGGCTGTTATAGATGTGTTAAGCTGAACAACCTGACCCGCACAAGCTAAGTTTGGTGTTGCACTAATGCCAACAGAAGGAGTCGTCACTGTTACAATAATTTCACTAGAAGATGTGCAACCGCTGCCATTATCTGCTGTTACGGTAAATACTGAAGTGCTAGTCAGAACCGTTGTTGGGTTTTGAATTGCTGAGTTTGATAGTAAAGCAGTCGGATTCCAACTGTAATTGTAAGTAACAGCATTAGGACATGTTGCTGCAATAGATAATACAGTTACTCCAGCACCAGGCGATCCGCCTGCATAATTTTGTGCCAAAATATTATTTCCCTGACTATCAAATAAATTGTATGAACATTCAGTAGGAAATGTTCCATCATTTCCCCAAACAAAGTCAAGAGCTGATCCATCTGTAACGGTGAATATGTCTGTTTGCTGATTAGGGTCCGCTGCAGTCGCTCCGAATCCACTCCCGAGCGGTCCATCACCAATTTGGCCGATAGAAGCTCCATTTTCAAATATTTCAACATATGCTCCGTTCCAACCATCACCAAATGCATCAAACATTTCAAGAGAATAATCGCAATTAGAACCACTACTAGCAATAGCTGCATCAAGCTGGAGTGTTTGACCAGCGCAGATTGGATTAGGACTAGCTGTTGCCGAAACATCAGGTGCTCCCACAATAACATTAGTGACGGTTTCAGCAGAACATCCCGCATTATCAGTCACGGTTAATGATACCGGATATGAGCCGTTATTTATGTATGTATATATTGGATTTTGAAGTGAGGATGTGCTTCCATCTCCAAAATTCCAAGCCCAGGATTGAATCGATCCAAACGAAGCTGATGTGTCGGTAAATTGAATAGGGTCTCCTGCGCAGCCCGCGCCGCTATTGACATCTATAAATCCAGGGTTTAGTTCCATACAAAACCCCTGCTCATTCGATGCGCCTCCTGTGGCAGCAGTAAAGCCCCAATATACTGTAGAATTTCCACCAAAAACATTTGTTATTATATCATTGACGTAGCTCAATAAAAGCACTCCATCAAAATATACTTCATAAGTAGTCGTAGTGGGGTTCCATGTTATTTGTAGATCGTGATACTGGCAATCTTCTATGTTGCCTAATCCAATAGGTCCAGAGACATTATTAACAGAGGTATGATTAATGTCGCCATTTAAGTTAATCGATATGTGGTCATCAACAGGATCATTATTGATGCCATTTTGATAGGTATCAATAAAAACACCTAGAGATGGGGCAACGTTCTGAAAGCCCATGCCGCCTCCTGATGTTCCTACAGCTGTGCTATTCGGTTGTAACCCAAAAACAAGACCATCAGCACCACCATTATTACACCCTAGAAATACCTGGAAGTTGAAGTCAAAAGGTTGATTAAGGTCAATTAAATTGGTGTTCCAAACAGAGCCAACTTGTCCTCCAGCATTAGGAGTTAGCTCATAACAATTGCATGACGTTTGAGATGCATTTCCATTAATCTGAAACTGCCCATAACCGAAATTAAAACTACAGATTAAAGTAATAAAAAAGAAAAATACCTTATTAGACAATTGAATTTAAGTTATTAATACCAAATATACTGTCAATTAGTTTAAAAAGCACATATTTAATTTACTAATTTCTAGTATAAATTGAGTTTCTAAAGTATTTACAATCGTTTTCTTAGAATAACTATAGTTATCTATTATAATTTAAAGTTACAAGAACATTGATAGAATTTTAATTCTCATTTTATCATGATTGAAGGATAAAACTAATTATTCTTGATGTTTATTACGTGTTGAAAACATTGCCTAACATAAAATTGTAATAGGACTTGTTTGTTACTTTTGAATTAAAGTATTGGGGTATGGAAACAAAAGAAAAAAATCTAACATTGGAATCTACTATTACTCATGTTCGTAATTTTCATGATGCATTTGGAATAGAGAACGCTTCACAAATTACGGCTAGACTTAGCGAACAAGATTATATGCTAAGGTACGATTTAATGAAAGAAGAAAATGATGAGTATATTGAGGCTTGCAGAAATAATGATTTGGTTGAAATCGCAGACGCTTTGGGAGATCAATTATATATTTTGTGTGGAACAATCTTGAAACACGGCTTAGAAAATAAAATTGAGGAGGTGTTTCTTGAAATCCAAAGAAGCAACATGTCTAAATTAGGAGCCAATGGTAAACCTATTTATCGAGAAGATGGTAAGGTATTGAAAGGTGAAAATTACTTTAAACCTGATATCAAGTCTATACTTGAGAGTTAATCAGGTTTTTTTGTAAAGCAATCATTTTAATTGCAGTAACAGCTGCTTCTGTACCTTTATTTCCTTTGTCCCCTCCAGAGCGGGCAACGGCTTGCTCGATATTGTTGTCAGTTAAGACACCAAAAATAATTGGTTTATTGTATTTTAGAGACACGTCTTTAATGCCTTGGGCAACAGCTTCGCAAACAAAATCGAAATGTTTTGTCTCTCCTTTAATAACACTTCCCAAGCAAATAACAGCCTCAACATCAGTGTACTCACAGAAAAATTGCGCACCAAGTGTTAATTCATAGCTACCAGGAATATGTTTCGTAGTAATATTTTTCATTGAAGCGCCATTTTCTAGCAGCCCTTGAATGCAGCCCTTAAGCAAGCCATCAGTAACTTGTTCGTTCCATTGAGCGACCACAATACCAAATTTAAAAGTTTTGGCAGAAGGAACTTTTGATTTGTCGTAATTGGAAAGGTTGGCTGTTGCCATATGGCAAAGGGATTAATATTCTCCTAAACGAGCGATATATTTCTCCACATTTCTACTTTCTTGAGAAGACGGAAAATCAGTTTTAATACTCTTGTATAATTCCAAAGCAACATCATTTTGTCCAAGTTTTTCTGCAGCAAAGCCAGCTTTTAATCTAAACATGGGTCCAGTAAAATCATTCATACTTTGGTTAGATGCCTTTTTGTAGTATTCTAAAGCTTGGTTTACATCATTTAGTTCCATGTAGCAATTCCCAATAGCCCCGGTAGCAATTGGCCCAACCATCTTATCGTTAGAGTTAAATGCTTCCAAGTAATTTAATGCTTCTTGGTATTGTCCTAAGTTATAGAAACTTATTCCACAATAGTAATTAGCTAAGTTTCCTGCTTTTGTTCCTCCATAATGATCTGCAATTGTTTTAAAACCAATTGCACCTTGAATGTTTCCATTAAGCGCTAAATTAAATGAATCAACTTCGAAGTACTTTTCAGCTTGCCACATTTGCGATTGGGCCTCTTCTTCTAGAGGAGCAAGATAGAGGTTGCTATATCCAAAAAAGCCACCAACAACAAGAAGCACTGCACCTACAACTATTGTAAGTGTGTTTTTGTTTTCTTCAATAAATTCTTCTGTTTTCGAGTAAACCTCTTCTACATCAACAATTATTTCTTCACTATCTTTATTCTTGGCCATTATTTTGAAATTTGGATTGCAAATATAAATTTTTTCGCACAAAGAAATCAGTAAATTTGTGATTGTAATGTTTCTTAAAAATATCTCGGTGTTAAATTTCAAAAACTATGAAGAAGTTAGTGCGGAATTTTCTATGGGTGTTAATTTTTTTACTGGAAATAATGGTGAAGGGAAAACCAACTTGTTAGATGCTATTCATTACCTCTCACTCTGCAAAAGCTATTTTAATGCTATTGATAGTCAAAACATAAGACGAGAATCTGAGTTTTTAATGGTTCAAGGCGATTTTGATAAGGAAGGAAAGATAGATGCAATATCTTGTGGCATTAAACGGGGAGAAAAAAAACAATTTAAAAAAAATAGAAAGGAATATAAGAGACTCGCAGAACATATTGGTCTGTTTCCATCAGTAATGATTTCGCCTTCTGATATAAGTCTTATATTAGGGGGTAGTGAAATTCGGCGTAAGTTTATTGATAGCGTTATTTGCCAATATTCAAAATCTTACCTAGAAAATTTGATAAGTTATAACCGAGTATTATCTCAGCGAAATGCTTTACTGAAGTATTTTTCGAAAGGTGCACGTTTCGATCAATCATCCCTTGACGTTTGGAATTCTCAGCTAGTTCCTTTAGGTCAGAAAATTTATGAAGAAAGAAATGAGTTTTTGAAAGAATTCGTTGAAAGATTTCAAGAACACTACAGTTTTATATCAGAAGAAAAAGAAAAAGTAGACTTGCTTTATAGCTCTCATTTGAAGAATGGTGATTTCATGCAGTTGTTAGATGATTCAATTCAAAAAGACCGAGTTTTAAATTATACGACTGTCGGGATTCACAAAGATGATTTAGTATTTCAGTTAACTGGATTTCCAGTAAAGAAATTTGGATCCCAAGGACAGCAGAAGTCGTTTTTAATAGCTTTAAAGTTGGCTCAATTCGAATTTATAAAGGGTATAAAAAAGATAAAACCGTTATTATTGTTAGACGATGTTTTTGATAAATTAGATGGTAGTCGTGTGCAGAAAATAATGGAGCTAATCAGCCAAGAACATTTTGGACAAATTTTCATTACTGACACGAGTCAAGAGAGATTATTTAAGATATTTGATGACATAGAAATTGGGCAGAAGTATTTTGAAATTAACAACGGAGCAATAGTCAATGAAGAGGTCAAATGATAATACTATAAAAGAGCTACTCGAGCGCTATGTTAATACCTTTAAACTTAAGGGAAAATTGACTGAGGTGGAAATATTAAGTTCATGGGAATCTGTGGTAGGCGAGGTAATAGCAAAACACACCTCTAAAATATATATGAGTGGCCCACGATTATATGTCCATTTGGATTCTTCAGTTATTCGGCAAGAGTTAAGTTATGCAAAGCAAAAAATAGTTAAGAATCTAAATGATAAAGCTGGTTATGATGCTGTTGGTGAAATTATATTGAAATAAAATCGTTTTAAAGGGAAACACCTTTTGAATAAAAAATGTAAAAATCAATTCAATCTATTTGGTAAGTATGGAAGATGAAGTACAGAAATTATTGGATTTTTCGTTTGATTTTGCGAAAGATATTTTATTAGATACCAATGATATTTATCCATTTGCATCCGTCTTAAATAATAAAGGAGAGGTTCGGCATATTGGATTTCAAGGAGATGAAGATCATGAGCCTAAGGCTAAAGATGTGATCGAAGTCGTTCATCAGTATTGTGAAGAACAGTTTACTGAAGGATTGGTTAAAGCCTTCGCGTTAACTTATGAAGTTATGGTAGAATTAGATACCGAAATAGAACCATCAGATGCATTCGTTATTGATATTATGCATGCAGATGGTGATGCGCTTCCATTGTATTATTTCCCTTTTAAATTTATTGGCGATGTAAAATTAGAGTTTGGAGAAAGCTTTGCTGTTAAAAGAGAAGAAAATAATCAATTTGAAAATTTCGATTAAGCAGTATTTCTTTGCTTAACTTATTAGATAGTATAATTTTGTTTTTATATCGGGATGTAGCATAGTCAGGTTAATGTGCCACGCTGGGGGTGTGGAGACCGGAAGTTCGAATCTTCTCATCCCGACTGTTTTCCTCAAGGAAGAACAATTCATGAAAATGCTTGTGGTTAAATAGTGACGCTTAAATTAACGACTAATAGGCAGTGCCATGATGCACTATATTATTTAGAAGAATTATAGATCATTACAAAATGCTCTCGATTTAGCAGAACAACCTATTTACACCCCTCCTTGTAAAATTATTTACAGGAGATAACTGAATAAATATCATTGGTGTTTAGAAAATGAATAATTTAGACTTTTGGTTCAAGAAGTATAGGTTAATCTAATATAATCAAAACATTTCGCTAGCATCGAAATGAAAGTTTCCTTCGATTTCAGCATTCTCATCACTATCTGAACCATGAACAGCATTTTTAGCTTTTGATTCAGCATAAGCCTTTCTAATTGTTCCTTCTAACGCATCTGCAGGATCAGTAGACCCGATAAGCTCTCGGAAATCTTCCATAGCATTAACTTTTTCTAAAATAGCAGCAACGATAGGTCCAGAGGACATGTACTCAACTAACTCTCCATAAAACGGTCGCTCTTTATGAACTTCGTAGAATTCACCAGCGGCTTCCGCTGAAAGTTGTTTCTTCTTTAATGCTACAATTCTAAATCCAGCATCATTAATCATTTTTAATATTGCTCCAGTATGTCCGTTTTCAACCGCTTCCGGTTTAATCATGGTAAAAGTTCTGTTAGTTGCCATTCTTATGTTTTTAAGTTAAAAAAGTGGCGCGAAAATAGTTTTTTTAAAAGAATGACAGGCAAAGAATCGTTAGATTTGTTGAATATCAATATTAGAAATGACAGAATTACAATATATAGAGGTCAAAAGTAAATTAACCATAAACAAAAAGGTTGTTATTACAACTCATCGTTCACCAGATGGTGATGCAATAGGTTCTTCTCTTGGCTTATACCATGTGCTTAAATCTAAAGGACTTAATGTTTCAGTTATTGTGCCAAACGCATATCCCAATTTTTTAAAATGGATGCCGGCTGAAGATGTTGTTATAGATTTTGAGAACAATAGAAATGAAGCAGAGTCATTAATCGATGATGCAGAACTTTTGTTTTGTTTGGATTACAATGCAATTCATAGGGCAGGAGATGTTCAGGGTTCAATTGAAGCGTTCAATGGCGTTTCTATTGTGATTGATCATCATCCACAACCAGATGATTACGCAACTTACTTGTTGTCGGATACTAGCGCATCTTCTACGGCCCAACTTGTTTATGAATTTGTTTCATCTTTGGGGTGGGAAGACTCAATTGATGATGTTGTTGGACAATGTTTGTATGCTGGAATAGTAACTGATACCGGTTCATTTAGGTTTTCGTCAACTTCGGCTAGAACTCATAGAGTTGTCGCATTGTTAATGGATAAAGGTTTGCAGCCACATTTAATTCATCAGGCGATATATGATTCCAATACTGAAAATCGATTGAAATTACTAGGCTATTGTCTGTCTCAAAAAATGACTGTTTTATTCGAATATAATACTGCTTTTATAGTATTGTCAGATGCCGAGTTGAAATTGTATAATTATCAATCTGGCGACACTGAAGGTGTTGTGAATTATGCTTTATCGATTAACGGAATTAGGTTTGCCGCTATTATAAAAGAGAACGAAGAAAATATTAGGATGTCGTTTCGGTCTATTGGTGATTTTTCGGTTAATCAATTTGCTAGGGAAAACTTTAATGGAGGTGGGCACGCAAATGCGGCAGGAGGAATGTCTGAAGATACTCTTGAAAATACTGTTGCTAAATTTCAATCTTTATTGCCAAAATACAAAGCTGATTTAAATGCCAAATAGGTTTTTATTGTTTTGTTTTATAGCATTTTCTTTTTCATGCAACGAGAAGGAACCAACTGTTATAATTAATGAGCGTGAAGTTAAAGAATCTCTGATTAAAATTAATAAGGCAAAGGTTCGATTAGAAAACAAACAAATTGATAGCTATGTTAATAGACGCGGTTGGCCGGTATTAAAAACCGGAACAGGTTTACGATACTATATTTACGAAAGTGGTGGTGGCCGCAGTGCTAAATCTAATATGACAGCAACAGTAGAATATTGTGTTACATTACTTAATGGAGATACTGCATATACATCGAGGGAGTCGGGTCCACAAGATTTTTTAATCAACATGGATAATTTAGAAAGTGGATTACATGAAGGAATACAGTACATGAAAGTGGGAGATAGGGCAAAGCTAATTCTACCTTCATATTTGGCGCATGGTTTGATTGGCGACTCTAAAAAGATACCCCCAAGAACTTCCATTGTTTACGATATTAAATTAGTGTCAATAAGATGAGGTTTAGTTATGTTTTATTTTTTATTGCGCTTTTTTTATCTCTGGTTTCCTGTGAAAATCTTTTTCCTGGATATTCTAGATTGGATTCAGGAACGTATTATAAAATCCACTACTTGGGAGAAGGTGATCACAATACTGTGGAGGGAAATCATATACAAGCGAGGTTTGTTTATCGAACACTTAATGATTCGGTCGTTTTCGATACGCAATGGAATTATTTTGAGGGATTTAGAATGCTAGAAGTAAGTAAGGAAAATTCAAAATTGACTGAAGCACTTTGTTTATTGAGAGAAGGCGATAGTGCATCGTTTATCTTGAGTCAGAATCATATTCAAGTAGATTCTTTTAGAATTGATTTAGGTGAAACAGTGGAGCGAATTAAGATTGACGTCAAGATTATACACATCATGTCTCATACAGAATATGAAAGGGAGGTAGATAGAATCAAGTGGTTGCGAGATCGAGAAATGATTGAACAGGTTGACTTGATCAATTATTTAGCTGCACACACAATTGATAGGGAAAACTATTATGAAGGAATATATTTTGTAGAAAAAAAGAGGGGAACAGGGAGCTTTCCTAAATCGGGAAATGCCGTTGAGTTGCAATACAAAGCCTACTTTTCAGATGGCACTCTGTTTGATACCACTTACGAAATGAGTGAGCCATTTGTTTTGAAAATTGGTGATCCTGGTCAGATTATCAAAGGAATGGATATCGGCTTGCGTTTAATGAAAGAAGGTGGTAAGGCTGAAATTATTGTTCCTTCACAGCTTGGATTCGGCGATAAGGGCTCATCTACGGGGATTGTTCCGCCATATACTTCATTAATTTACGATGTTGAACTTATAAATATATTTACACATGAAGATTCATAAAAAACTAGTTTTTTTAGTTGTTTTTCTCTCTGTTGGTTTTACATTATCAGCACAAGAAGAGCCTAAGAAAATGGCGACAGCAGAGGAGGTGGCAGCTAAACAAGAGACGAAAGAATATAAAAAGCAACTTAATAACCTCACAAAAGGCATGGTCACAACAGTATCTGGTCTTCAATATAAAGTTACTGAAAAAACTGAAGGCGTTCAGGCAAAAAATGGCGACATAGTGAAAGTCCATTATACAGGAAAATTAGTCGACGGGATTAAATTTGATAGTTCGCTGGATAGAGATCAGCCTCTGAGTTTATTGTTGGGAGTAGGTATGGTAATTAA
>CAJQPE010000084.1 GCA_905480125.1 uncultured Flavobacteriales bacterium
AGGTGGTTGCCAATGCAGGTGTCAATAATCCAAGTGTTGGTGTCCAAGCATAAACATCACCGCCAGAAGCTGTTAATAAAGTAGTATCATTGATACATAGCTGACGGTCTAATCCAGCATCAACTATGGGTAATGGATTAAGGTAAACAATAATTGAGTCATCATTAGAGCATCCATTTCCATCGGTTATTGTAACAAAATATTGAGCTGTATCGGCAGGTTGGGCATATGGGTTTGGTATATTCGAATCATTTAACCCTAGAATAGGTGCCCAAACATAAGTATCGCCTCCGCCAGCTACAATTTGTGTGCTATCCCCTATACAAAACTGGGCTAAATCAGCAAGAATAGGGTTCGGTAAACCGTGAACAACGATCTCGACTGTGTCTGTTCCGATACATCCATTGACATCAGTAACGTAATAAATATAATCAGTAGTTGTTAACGGGAACGCCTCTGGATTTATGATTGTAGTATCACTTAATCCAAGGTTTGGGCCCCAAGCAATATCGATCCAGCCTCCATCTCCAACTAGTTGTGTTGTGTCAAAAACGCAAACCGAATCTGCAAGACCAGCATCTGGAATAGGCAAAGCGTTAACTGTTACAGTTTTTGTAATACTGTCAGCGCATCCAATTCCCGTTGAAATCACCAATTTTACATTATGCAATCCACTTGCTGTAAATAAATAATCGGGGTTTTGAAGCGTATCTGTTCCTCCGTCACCAAAATCCCACTGCCAAGTATCTATACTCTCAAAAGTACCCGTGGACAAATCAGTGAAAAATGTGCTATCTCCAATGCATGCTGTAGTTGAAGAAAAATCTGGAACAGGAAGTATGTTATTATATCCGACACCCCCATAATTAGACATTGAAGTGCATGTTAAATTATCATCAATTTGAATCCAATAGGTAATGGAATCGTTACAATTTAAAGTAGTATCTATGTATGAATTGTTTTGAGTAGAGTCGAACAAAGTCCAGCTGCCAATTGGGGACTCTTTATAAATTCGATACCAAGTTTCGGAAGAACTTAGCAGTGGTGAGTGCAGTTCATTCCACGTCAAGTTAATAGTACCAGTTGCAGAATTAAAGATTGGATTAACATCGATTGTTTGAAGAGTATCAGATTGCTCGGTAAACACTGCTCCTAAACAACCAGATCTCGTTCTCATATAATAATAGACACTTTGTTGATCTGCGTTAGCGCCTATATGAGTATAATTTGTTTGATTATAGTTAAATATACTATCAACTATTGTGTACGGACCGTTTGGTGCTGTTGCATAATACACGTGGTAGCTATTGAAAGTGGTAGCGGTGTCTATGGGAATATCCCAATTAAGCGTAACATCTCCATTGACAGGATTAACCGCAGCACAATGCAACTCAGGAGGATCAATTGTTGGCAATGCCAATACGGTTAACGCAACCGTAGCAACCGACTTCCCTGCAGCAGGACAGTTATCATCTTGTATGTTAAAAACAAAGGTGTATGTATTTGATGCCGTTGCGCAAACATCGCTGAAAGAAATATGATTACAATCTGTTGCCCAATTAAACATTACTGCAAGCGAATCACTTTGCGTTATGGAGCCCGTTACTGGTGGTGGGGCCAAAACCGCACAGGGCGGATTTATACATCCACTATTGGGATTGGCAAAATTAGTTCCGTATTGTGTACTTGAAGATGATAAAGTAACATCTTGACCGACATCAACACCCTTTAATTGAAACTGAACAACATCTCCAACATGCACAGTGTCAAAATATGAAATAGGATTTCCTGCCATGTCCAAAATAGAAACATCTGGCGGGTCATTTGCTGAACAATTGGTTATTATGAGTTGTATCTCTCGAAAAACCTCACTAATCATTTGACCGCATCTCCATGATTCAACCTTTATTACAGTAACAAATTCACCTTGAATGTTGGCATTGAACGCAACCTCCCCAGTGCTCACATCTAAATTTGGATTTCCAGGTAAAGGAGACGAAAATGAATATGGATTTTCAAATGCCAAAGGGTTTGGTGCTGCTGGTGGGTTCCAGGTATTAAAATTATCTAAAGGTTCTGCCCATTTATAAGCAATGGAATCAAGATCTCTGTCAGACGCATTGTGATTGTATGTAAAATCACCCCCCGTACAAACAATTGCTGTAGGGATTTCTGCAAAATCAGGCGAAGAATCAAAGCAGGGAAAGGTGTTTTGACCAGAAAAAGGATACATAACTGCTCGAATTGTAGCCCCTTGTGTGTCAGGATTTTGCAGGTTAACAATAGTTCCATTTCTACAGCAAACATCCCAAGTAAAAACCCACCCTTGTGCGGGTGGAATTCCTGAAATCATAATTGGATCAGAAGCATAAATAAATTCTTTCACTGCGCCTGGAACTTCATCTGAACAAACAATATTTGGTCCTCCCGCACCACATGATGGCGATATGTCATTTTCGGCAATAAAATTCATTGAAATTTGAGAGAGAGTAGGGTGGTTCCATACCTCAATGTTTTCATTGCCGCCAAGTATTTGATTTCCTCTGCAATCTTGGTACAACTTCATGTAAACAATAAACAACCCTGAAGGTTGACATTCCCAAGTAATTTCACCACCCATCAAATGCGAGGCTCGGCCATATTGAAGGATTGCGAATACTGCAACAAATATTAGAACTAGTCTTTTTAACACACTATACGATTAGTTCACCACAATTTTTTGCGTAATTTTTTTACCATCTATACTGATGTTCGCAAAGTACACGCCTGCAGATAGTTTTATAAATTTAAGCTCATTGGTATTTCTATCAATTCTTTTTGTTTCAATTATTTGTCCTAGCGAATTTTGAATTGAAACTGTCCCGCTTTGTCTCGTTATTCCATTAATCAAAAGTACAAACTCACCTTCGTTAGGATTTGGATAAATCACAACTCCCATACTATTTCCTAAAAATTGAATAGAATTAATAACCCCCCCAATTGAAATATCCTGAGCCACCACATCCTGACAACCCGCTGCACTTATTGCAATTAAACTTACTGTATATGCACCAGTATCTGAATAACTATAAGACGGATTTACATCAACTGAGAACCCTCCTTCACCGAAATTCCAACTGTAATTATTGATACTATTTGGTGTAGCTATAAAAGACAATATTGAATCTACTAGCAAATCTCCGGTTATTGAAAAATCTGCCTCAAAAAACTGAACATCAACAGATCCGAAAACAGTTGCAACCCCGAAAGGATTGCTGACCGTTAAATTAACAATATATTGACCTGTTGAGTCGTAAGTATGCGTTGGGTTTTGCAGGGTGTCTGAACTGCCATCACCAAAATCCCACATCCAATCTGTACCCGCTCCCCCTATAGAAGTATCTTGGAAAGCTACCGTAAATCCGCAACTATCGGTAACGTAGTAATCGAATCCTGGAACAGGAGAAACATCAAGTATCTGAATGATTTGCAAAGTTGAGTCAACACATCCACTATCGCTTGTAATTGTCAATTGAATTGTGTAATTGTTCTGGGAAGTATAAAGACTCGAATCATTTGGATTAACACTAAAAGAACTATTGCCAAAATTCCAATTCCAAGCAGACGCCCCAACAGAAGTGCTAGTAAATAGTACATAATCATTGCTAAAATACGATCCAGTATGGCTGAAGCTAGCGTTTGCAAAGTCAACGACAATAGTTGATGCAAAAGTATCAGCCCCAAGACCATTAGAAGCTATTAGTTGCAGGTGATATGCCCCTGTAGAATTATAAACGTGAATTGGATTTTGAACTGTAGCTGTGCCACCGTCTCCAAAATCCCAGAACCATTCTGTTGGATTATTTGAAGTCTGGTCTGTAAACGAAACTGTATCTAGACAAATCGATGATATTACCGAAAAATCAGCACAAGGATAACCTAATACATTCAATGAAATTGGCAATGTTAGTATAGGCGTTACACTATCATTACTCGAGAAAATCAAAGCATCGCTGAAAGACCCAACTCCAAGAGAACTTAGATCAAAATTAAGAATTATCCAAAGGGAATCTGTTGGGGCAATTGTATCATTATAACTCGATGCCATGACCCAGCCAGGCGACCCTGAAAAAGCACTTGTAAAAATTAAATCAGCACTTCCGGTATTATAGATAATAATACTATCCGAAATAAAAT
Source organism: uncultured Flavobacteriales bacterium (assembly GCA_905480125.1). Classification (GTDB taxonomy): domain Bacteria; phylum Bacteroidota; class Bacteroidia; order Flavobacteriales_G; family NORP312; genus NORP312. Next base: position 4,177 of record CAJQPE010000084.1, read on the forward strand.
TCTCACAATCGCTAATAGAACCCTGCACTGAAGATACATTGATATTGATGATAGGCGAAGGCAGTCCATATCCTGAGAAACAAAATGCAGAATCCCCAACGTTGGTTTGAACCATTATCAACCCGTCAGAAGTTCCTATACTATTAGGCGAAAAATTAACCACAACCTCTGCACTATCTTTACTTTCTATAAGGTTTGGATAGGATACCAAGGAGTAATCAGCGTTTGGAGACAAAACGTTAGAAATCAATAAATCTTGGCAACCACCATTATAAATCCACATCGATAACTCTTGGTCTACTCCGATTGGTAATGAATCATATATTAAGCATGTATCGGCAAAACTAATCGCTGCTTCCATGCCAAACAACTCAAAGGTGAGGGGTATTTGAAGTTCGGGATAAGTTGTGTCATTAGACTCGATGTAAAGGGTGTCATAATAAATTCCTGAACCAAGTCCGGCAGAGTAAAAGTTAACATCTATTACTATTGAATCTCCATTAGGAACGATCGCATTTGAAGATGAAATTTCATTCCAAGCATAAGTCTCGTAACAATCAGAAAGAAAGAAACCCTCAGAGGCTTCAGTCTGTATAACACCAGAATTGGGCACGCCATTATCGGGAACAGCTCCGCCATTATTTGCAATAATGGCCCCATTACAGCTGGTTGTTATTTGGTAAGTTCCACCGTTCCAACCATCACCAAAATCATCATATGCGTTAAAAGTATAAATTCCTTCGCATAGTTCTATAGACTCGATATATACCGATGCATCAGCGTAGACTCCCGTTCCGCCACCATTTAATACAACATTTCCTTGATCGTCTTGTAAATCCCAAGAAATCTCTGTGGCCCAAGTGCCAGTTGTAATTTCAACAGTTACAATCGGGCATGTTCCAACACAATTGGTCACTCCCATTGCTTCTATTTGACCATTCCCGGCAGGGGAAGCTCCTCCATTGTCAACAATTACAGAGCCATCACAACTAGAGGAAACCGAATAGGTGCCTCCATTCCAGCCATCGCCAAAAGAATCATAAGAATTAAATGTATAGTTCCCCCCACAAACTTGAATTGTATCATAATAAAAGGAATTGTTTGAATAAACCCCCGGACCCCCTCCGCTCATTAAAATATTCCCTTGGTCATCTTGAATGTCCCAAGAAATTTCTGTTGCCCAATTATTGGTCTCTATCTCGATATATAAATATGGGCAGGTTGTTAAGACAGTAGTATTGTAATTGAGGTCCAGATTCCCCGTTCCCGCATTATAAATTACAATTGGTGAAGTAAGCGTATCAGAACAGTTAGAAGTAATTCCATAAACGCTGTCAACCGAATAAGTCATTACAGGCATATCCTGTACAGTTATTATTGTATATCCCGTATCTGCACCTACACAGCTTGATGAAATTAATGTAACCGTATAATTCCCAACTGAAGAGTATGTATGCTCGGGGTTTTGGTCTGACGATGTATTTCCGTCTCCAAAATCCCAATTCCATAGATTGGGGTTGTTTGTTGTCTGGTCAGTAAAATTTATTTGATCACCGAATGAAGGATTATTATCCGATGTAGCAAAGGTTGCGATTGGCATTGCTGTGGCAGGAATGGAAGTCCAATGTCCTGTCCAACCGTTATATTGACCAGCAAAATCAGATGTAAATTCAAGATAGATATACCCATTTGTTGAAACTATTGGTGCTGGAATTGGTTGACCAGGACCACCAACTGTTTCTAATAATGGATCCGAATTCGACATGCCATCATAGATTCTTAATCTGTCTGCTGAACTTGGAAAGTCAATTAAAGAAAAAGTAATTTCAACAGAAGAAGCACAAACTGGTTCAATAAGCAACCCACAATCCTCATTGTTTTGATAGGTTGCGGTTGGTCCTCCTGAGTCATAAAATGTTCCCGCTCCTGCACTGGTAATTGTTGAGTTGCACATGTTAATTTCATTTCCAACATTAATGTATCCAAATTTTGTAGTTGAATCAGATCCAAATGAATTTGTTGCGACCAATTTAACATCATAAGAACCAACTGAGTTATATTGAATACTAGGGTTTAGCGCAGTTGAATTCGAAGGGGTTCCTCCACTGAATGTCCACGAGTAACTAGTTGCTCCATTCGTTGTTAAGTTTGTAAAATTTACGACAGAGCTTGAAACAACATTTGTTGGTGATGCAGAAAAGTCAACAACCGGGGTGCCTGTTGGGGCAATAATAGTTATCGTATAATCTTCGACTTGACCATACTGAACAGTATTACATGCGTCTGTAATATCATTTATTGCAAGATCAGATGCAACTCGCATTCTAAGCGGAGTATTAAGTATTGCTGTTGGGTCAATATAGACAGAACCAAAGTGATTCGTAACATTGTTGTCAGAAATAAAGACAAGTTCATTTGCATTATTAAAAACTCCATCATTATTAAAGTCTATCCACACTCGAACATCCTCCGCAGATCCTAAACCAGTGGAAACAGCTATCGAAACATTATCTCCTTGCACTTCTGTCGTAATCTCAGTACAAGAATAATCTTGATAGCTATCAGCCCCATCTCCTGAAGCATTATTAATTGAGCCAAATGCAACATTACTAATTCCTCTACCACAGCAATAAGCAGTTGTTGCAGGTAAACAAAGTGCAGGAGATGGCCCACCAGAAGCAGAAACAGTGATATAATTAGCAAGCTCCATGGTGTCTGGATTGGAGCAGCTTGTTCCTGTTACGATTTGAGTGACGGTATAAGTTCCAGGAGCAGTATATGTGTGTGATGGAAATGCAACATCACTAGAATCGCCATCACCAAAATACCATTTGTATGTCACCGCATTTTTACTCGTATCTACAAAATTAATGGTCGCCGGTAGATAACAAGAAAACACTTGATCAGCATAAAAACCAGGTTCTGGGTCAGAATTGTTAAATGATGGCCCGACTCCAACAGCATGCCATGCGTTAATAACTGAAATTACCTCTTGAGTGCACTGCCCAAATAAATCTTCAGCTGCTTGAATCGAATAATTACGTGCATCAGAAAAAGTAGATGTTGATGTGTGATAAACGGTTAAAGAGCGATAGACAATAGCCATTGCATCATCCATGCCAATCGATGCAACAGAATAAGTCTCTGAGTTGTCATTTGTTCCTGTTCCACCATTAACCAATAAATAAAACCAATGATTTTGTACTCCATTGTTCACATATATCGGCGATGTTCCTGAGTTAAAATTCCAATTGGTTCCCTGATAAGTATCTGGCTGACCGTATAAGTTTGGATCAGCTAAACTTCTTTCTGCGCCACCTGATAAATGGGCGTCCTCTTTTATTGTCCAATTAGCTGTTCCGGGTTTTGCATAAAACTCAACTGCCGTAGCAAAAATATCAGCAAAGGATTCTCCCAATGCCCCTGATTCATTTTGTGAAATAAGGTTAGCAGTATGTTCAATAACACCGTGAGTGAACTCATGAGAAATAATATCTACTGTAGTAAGAGGTCCGTATGTGGCTCCATCGCCATCGCCAATTGTAACACTTGTTCCGTCCCAAAACGCACTACCATAATTATTTCCATAATGTACTTTTGTGATTAAAGTGTCTCCGGCGTTATCGTAGCTATTTCTTCCGTGTTCGTTTAACAAATAATCGTAAAACATTTCGCTAGCCCAGTGTGCGTCTGTTGCCACCTCATCTTGAGCTACATTTACATTGTTCCAACTATTGTCATCATCAATGAAATCGATTCCATTTCCAAACCACCCTTGTTCCATGTTATATGTTTCAACATTTCTGCCGCTATCACGCAACCTAAAAGTATCTGTGGTCAAACTATCTGTTATAATCGTTTGGACTCCGCTATATTTTGTTGTTGCTGAACCCGTTGCATCTGCGAAGTGAATCCTATTGTCTTGGCGAATAATATTTCCATTAAGCGTCCCTACATAAACATCCTTTCGAGCAAGCGGTTCAAGTGTGTATACGTCAATTTTGAAACACTCCTCAAAGCCTTGTTCAGTTTCAACAATAACACGTTGTGGTTCTCTGGGTTTAAAGCTAGTTTCATAATCTTCACGGTATTTTCCTTTTACCGCAGTTTTAGCAAAAAACATGGCCTCATTAAGCTGAAGATTTCCATTGCTAACAGAATGAATAACCTTAGGTTTACCGCTTATTGAAATATTTTGTTTTCTATAATGGAACTTAAGAATTGCATCTTGAACTATTATTCCATTATGCAATTGCTGAAATGTAATATGTTTTATCCCAAGTTTATCAATAGTTTCATCTTCTACTCTAAATTTTGAATCCGATGAAATAGGCTCTTCAAAATAATAGTTCAGAGATTTGTATCTCTCATTGCTTTGAGCTTTAATTCCAAAACTTAACCCAAAGCAAACTAATGCGAAAAGTGCTCTCTTGAGCACTTCCCATCTTTTTATTATTTCAATTGTTATCATTATTCTAATTAACTATTACCCGCCTTGTTATTGTCTTTCCATTTGAACTAAGTCGAATGTAATAAACCCCTGTTCCCTCTGCTGAAAGGTTTATTGGTTTCGACCAAATACCATCAACCTCATAATCTTCATTGCGTATTGACTGCCCCAACGTATTAATTATTTCTAGTTTCACTTTTTCATCATTGAAACCTAAATACTCAATAGTAAACATCCCCTTATTGGGATTTGGGAAGATATCAAATATAGCGGTTTTAACTAAATAATTTATGCCATCAATCAAGATTATCTCCAATGTATCTGCTGTTAAAGCCTGACAGTTATTGTCGTCAGTAATTTGAAGTGTTACAATATAAGTTCCGGCAGTGCTGTAACCATATACAGGATTCTGCACTGATGCACTAAACCCATCACCAAAATTCCATAACCACATTGTAACATTACCCGTTGATACTCCGCTAAAAACAATTGGATTTCCTACTTCTAAACTACCAGAAGTTGTCATCGATAAGTTAGGTAGTGATATTGTCACAACCTGAGTTGAAATATTACTCCCCTGCGCATTGGCGGCCGTTAACGATACTGTATAAACACCTGAAGAAGAATATGTATAAGCAGGGTTTTGATTTGCTGATGTGTTGCCATCTCCAAAGCTCCATTGCCAGGAAGTAGGTGAGCCCGTAGACATATCATTGAATTGATACTCTCCTGTACAACTATCAAGTAATGAGCTAGAAAATATTGCCGTAGGCGGAACAGGATTCGTTATGGTTATCTGTTGAACACTTAATCCAGAACACCCAAACCCATTAATTGCCGTAAGTGTAACATTGTAAACACCCGAAGCATTGTATACTGTTGATGGGTCTTCCAATGACGAATTTATACCGTTGCCAAAATCCCAATTCCAAGAAATTGCACCAGAACTATTGCTGCTAAAATCAACTGTTCCTCCTACAACCATATTACCGGAATAAATAAATCCTGCGCCCATAGTGTTCACAATTACATCTGAACTAATTGTGTCTGCACCAAATGCATTTATAGCAATTAATGAAACTGAATACACGCCGGCTGTGCTATATGTATGCAAGGGACTCTGAACTGCAGAAGTATTACCATCTCCAAAATCCCACTGCCAAGAAGTAGGATTATTATATGATTGATCTGTAAAGAAAACTTGACCTAAGCATGGGTCCGTTATTATGGTTGAAAAAATTGCAACGGGTGGCACGTTATTTGGGACAATTATTACTGAATAATCTTCATATTGGCCGTAAGTAATATTATCGCAGCTTAAACCCATCGGGTCAAAATCTGACCCGATTCGCATTCTAAGCGGTGTGTTCTGAACTGCGCCCATTGGAATAGTTAGACTAATTGAGTGGTTAGTCAGTTGAGAAATCGAATTAAGCACCATCTCAGAAATTTCTAAATCTCCATTATTATTAAAATCTATCCACGCCTTACAGTTTTCTTGCAATGATGTTCCGGTAACAACATCAATTGAATAGGTTTGCCCTTCATAAACCATTGTTGATTGCGAGCAAGTATAGTCTGCATAGCCGTCAATACCATCATTAGTAGCATTATTAATTGTATTGAATGAAACATTTGTAATCCCTATATCGCAACAGTAGTTGGTAGTTATTGGTGAACAAATAGCGGCTACAGGGCCTCCAATATTGTTTACAACAACTTGCTGAACAGTGGTATCGCACCCCGACCCATTGCATACAATAAGCTGAACCCCATAGGTTGCAAGAGCCACATAATTATGTGTGGGATTTTGGATGGTTGCACTAGAGCCATCACCAAAATCCCATAACCATGATGTAGGATTATTTGCCGTTTCATCAATAAAGTCAACATCTCCATTACAATTAGTCATTGCGTAGCTATATTCTCCACAAGGATCACTAGATACATTTAACGTACATGGAACAAATACTTGGGCATTTACTGGATCATTTGTGTTTACGATTAAATCTGATATGTATTGCCCTCCTGCTAAACCGGTACTGTTAAAAGTTAAATCTACTTGCATTGAATCAGAAATACCCACAGTTCCTGTTCCCGGACTTGCTGCCATCCAATTTGAAGCTGCTTCGCCAATAATAATTTCATCAACAAACGCACTTGTTGATGCTCCATAACCGGAAACATATATACGATCTAGCGAAGTAAGGCCCAAGTCAGAAAACTGAAGTGCCGCCTGCACTATGGAACCATCTACATAAAAATCAAGCGATTTACTAGTGTAATCAATGTTTTTATATTC
>CAJQPE010000085.1 GCA_905480125.1 uncultured Flavobacteriales bacterium
TAATAAATACAACCATTACGATGTACCCAATCAGGGAACTTAAAAAACTACTTATTTCTTTTTTTAATAAAGTAAACACTTTGGTAATTTTATTGGCACAAATGTATTGAAATTACATACTTACCATTCGAGCAATTATTCAGTTATTAACGAAATACTGTTTATTGGACCCTATGATTTATTGAATGGTTGATTTTCTATACAATAGGATAAATTAAGATGTGTTACTTCTCTATATTTGTAATCACTAAATTCAACAAATGAAACAATTTTTTAGTGTCCTTTCTATTCTGCTATCTTTCGCACTTATTGCGCAAGTTGAAACACGCTCTTTTATTGAAGATAGTAAACGTATTCCTAGAGAGCACAAGGTTGATATGCAATATGCTAAAATTGAATTATCGTTCAAACCTGAAAATAAGTTGGTTATCGGAAAAATAACACACACTTTCATTTCATTACAAAATGATGTAAAAAAGATTTTTCTGGATGGTATCGACATGACATATAAGTCGGTTAAAATTGATGGTGAATTAGCCCAGTATGAAAAAGACACGAAAGGAATTACGATAAAATTTGCTAATTCCATTCACAGAGGAGCAGAACATCAGCTTGAAATTGAATACGAAGCAAAGCCATGGAAGGGGCTTTATTTTATTGGATGGAATGACTCAAATAATCTAAGCAGAAAGCAGATATGGAGTCAAGGTCAAGGAATTGATAATCGTCATTGGATACCTATGTATGACGAGAGAAATGACAAAATTATTAGTGAAATGAATGTGACATTTGATAATCAATATAAGGTACTTTCAAATGGTAAAAAACTGAAGGAAAAAAATAATAAAGATGGCACTAAAACATGGCAGTATAAAATTTCACATCCACATTCAGCTTACCTAATAATGTTAGGAATTGGAGAATATGAAATCAAAGAATCGAAGTCGAAAAACGGCACACCAATGTCGTTCTGGTATTATCCTGATTACGAAGATAGAGTAGAGTGGACCTATAAGAACAGCGAAGATATGGTTGATTTCTTTGAGGAAACTATTGGAGTAGAGTACCCTTGGAGTTCATACTCGCAAATTCCTGTACAAGATTTTATGTACGGGGCTATGGAAAACACTACGGCAACAATTTATGGAGATTTTTTCCATGTTGATGAAAGAGCATTTATAGATAGGAATTATGTTGCAGTAAATGCACATGAGTTAGCTCATCAATGGTTTGGAGATTGTATAACAGCCCGCACTAGCTCGGATCATTGGCTACAAGAGAGTTTCGCCACTCACTATAATATGTTATATGAAAAGCGATTTTATGGGCAAGATCACTTCGATTGGTCTAGAAGGCAAGGCAACAATGGCTCTTTAAAAGCTTCTTTGATCGATTACAAGCCTGTAGCTCATAGTGCAGCTGGTTCTATTCGGCATTATCCAAAAGGTGCGTTTGTTTTGAACATGTTACGTTACATAACGGGAGACGAAGAGTTTAATGCTTCTGTTAAGCACTATTTAGAGAAACATAAGTATCAAAACGTAGATTCTGAAGACTTATTAACAGCCTTTCATGAGACTCTTGGAGTTTCTTTAGATTGGTTCTGGGATCAGTGGATATACAGAGGAGGCGAACCTCATTACAAAGTTCGTTATTCAGATCTAACAGAAAACGGTCAACGGTTCACACAATTTAGTGTGACTCAAGTTCATGAGCAAAATGAAGTTGTAGGTTTATTCAAAATGCCTATCTGGTTTGAAGTTCATTATGTAGATGGTACATCAGATTCTCAACAGGAATGGATTGAAAATGAAACGGAAGTAGTAAAGATTAATAATATTACTAACAAGGATATTGCATTCGTATTGTTTGATCCAAATAATGAAGTAATGAAAAATGTAACATTCACCAAGTCTTTGGAAATGAACATAAAACAATCTTTATTATCCACTAATATGCTAGATAGGTTTGACGCAGTAGTTGCAATGCGCACGCAACCTATAAATAAAAAGCAAGAAACGTTGATTCGTGTTTATGAACAAGAGAGATTTCATGCTGTAAAAACTGAAATTATAGCTCAATTAGCAGCCGACAAAAGCACGTTGTCAATTGAGCTGATAAGAAAAGCAATTAGTGATAAAGACGTGCTGGTTAGAAAAGCTGTAATCACAAATTTGATAGCTATACCAAAAGAATTGTTATCAGATTATGAAAAATTACTTACTGACCAATCTTATGAAGTTGTTGCTAGGTCTTTAAATAAGTTGTGTTTTGAATATCCAGAGAACGCAGAGAGATATCTTGATATAACAAAAAAGGACGTTGGTGCGATTAGTAAAAACGTGAAAATAGTGTGGTTAGAGCATTCAATTAACTCAAATAAGAGTCAAGAATCATTGGCTGAGTTAGTTAATTATACTAGTTGCTCTTACGAGTTTAAAACGCGCGTTGCATCTGCTCAAGCATTAGAACGATTAAACCACCTTGATGAAATAATGTTGAAAAATCTAATTGAAGCAATGGGGTCTCCTAATTCTAGATTAGCGAACCCTTGTACAAAAGTATTTAGGCATTTCTACTCACAAACTAGATATAAGCATGATATTGATGTAGTAGTTAGAAATGGACAATGGACGACTAAGCAACAAACAAAATTCAATAACATTACTAGATAATGAGTAGAGTGATGGCCATAGATTATGGCACTAAACGAGTAGGTATTGCTGTTACTGATGCTTTACAGATAATAGCGAGTCCTTTAGATACTGTTCATGCTAGCGAAATAGTTGGTTTTATTAAGAAATATTGCGAAAAGGAGGCTGTTGCAACCATTGTTGTTGGCGAGCCTAAAAAATTAAATAACGAATCTGCAGATATAGAACAACATATTAAAGGATTTATTAGAAATTTGCAAAAGTGTTTGCCAACTATTGAAATACAAAGATTAGACGAGCGCTTTACTTCAAAAATTGCCTTCCAATCAATTATTGATTCAGGCATTAGTAAGAAGAAAAGAAATCAAAAAGAAATTGTAGATCAAGTAAGTGCAACGTTAATTTTGCAATCATACTTAGAAAAGAAATAATGATTTTACCAGTTGTAGCATATGGGGACCCTATTTTAAAACAGGAATGTAATGATATCGACCAGGATTACCCTAAACTAAATGAACTTATCGAAAACATGTTTGAAACCATGTATGGTGCTGCTGGGGTTGGATTAGCGGCCCCACAAATCGGTAAGGGAATTCGATTATTTATTGTAGACGCAGCACCTTTTGCTGAAGATGATGAAGACAATGAATATCCAGAAGCTAAAGCTTTTAAACGAGTATTTATTAATCCTGAAATTACAGAAGAAAAAGGAGATGAGTGGGGTTTCGAAGAAGGATGTTTAAGTATTCCAAACATAAGAGAGGAGGTATTTCGTCAACCAGAAGTATCCATTGAGTATTATGACGAAACCTTCAAATTAAGGAAGGAGAAATTGAACGGTATTGCTGCTAGAATTGTTCAGCATGAATATGATCATATTCAGGGAGTTTTGTTTACTGACCATTTAAGTGCTTTGAAAAGAAAATTATTAAAAAGAAAATTGTTGGAAATTTCTAAAGGAAATACTTCCGCAAAGTATAGAATGCGATTTCCTAACTTAAGTAAAAATAAAAAGAGATAAAATGAAAAAAATATTTTTAGGAGTTTTAAGTGTTTTATTCCTTATTTCGTGTAACGAGAAAGGTCCAGAAAAAGGTAAGTTTCAAGATGAAAATTATGATAAAATTGAAGCGGCTAAAAAAATTGAAGAATTAGAGGCAGTGCTTGTTTCATCAGAAAATAAGTCCATTAATTTAGGAACGGCGCAAAAAGTTCTTAAGGCATACAAAGAATATGCTAAACAATTGCCTCTTGACCCTTCTTCTGCTGAATATTTATTTAAAGCTGCAGATGTTGAAATGGGTTTAAAGAACTATAGACAAGCAGAGCTTTTATATAAAAGAGTTTACGACAATTATCATAATTACAAAAAGCGAGTAATGTGTTTATATATAACTGCTTTTATTAACGATAATCACCTAAATCAAAAAGGCAAAGCAAAAGTGATTTATGAGAAGTTAATTAAACTTCATCCTAACGATAAATTAGCTCAAGATGCAACTACTTCAATAGAATTGTTAACGTTGTCTGACGATGAAATAATTGAGTTTTTGAAATCTAAAAACCAGAATTAAGCATTAGATTCGGTTGATTAATTGTAACTTTTTTCTAGTCTTAAAGACTTTTATTAATTTACATTTTGGTGATCTAGAGCAAAGTTTCAGCACTTATTGAAATTTCAATTGAGAGGGTTAAGTTATACTATAATACAATAAAGACATCAATTAAGAAGCTTGTATTTTACAATAAACATAAATAGGGTAGGAGTAAAAAGGTTTATTAGTGCCTCATTTTTTAGGTGAAAACAGGTTAAAAAAAAGAGCCGCAACTTTACAAACGGCTCTTTTTATAATCGGTAGTCACTAAATAATTCTAACTCCTAACTTAAATTCACGAATGACTACCATTCAAATCTACAACATTTATTTCATATTAACATTTTATTATACACTGGAACATTTAGAAATGCGGTCAATTTTTGGTAATACCTCGTATTATGAATTAAGGGAATTCTACTGAAATAGAAGTATCTGTTGAACTATATAATTAATTATAGACTTTTAATCTTTAATAGTCTGCTGTTCTAATTTTTTCTTTATGAATCAATTTCGTTTTGATTCCTTTACTTTCAGATGTGTTTTTAAAATTCACAACAATCTCTAATACATCGTAATCTATAAAAACAGATTTACTCATATTGATTACTAAATGAGTACCCCTTGGTAATTTATTTAATGCTTTCAAAATGGCTCCTTTATTTAAAAACATAACCTGCTCGGCAAGAGTCATTGTTACGTTGTGTTGTCCGTCCTCAACTTCTTCTATGTGCATGAAGTGAGAATTATTAGCACTTTTTACTAAAGGTATAAAAAGACCTACAAATACACCCATCCCAATTCCAATTAATAAATCTGTGAATACAATTCCAATAATAGTAACTATGAATGGAAGGAATTGATTCCAGCCAATATGATACATCTGTTTGAATAAACTAGGCTTAGCCAGTTTATAACCAACAACCAACAAAATACTTGCTAACACAGCTAAGGGTATAATGTTTAGTACAAACGGAATAGAAACTACAATTATCAACAAGAAAATACCGTGAATTATTGCGGATAGCTTAGTTTTTCCCCCAGACTGTATATTAGCTGAACTCCGCACAATAACTTGAGTTATTGGCAGACCTCCAATAAAACCAGAAATCATGTTTCCTGCGCCTTGCGCTATTAGTTCTCTGTTAGTGTTTGTGGTCCTCTTTAATGGATCAAGTTTATCTGTAGCTTCAACGCATAGGAGTGTTTCTAAACTTGCAACAATTGCTATTGTAAATCCAATAATCCATACTTCTTTGGATAAAATATGACTAAAACTCGGGAAGTTAAACAAGCTGGAGAATTCAGCTAAACTATTAGTAACAGGAACACTTACTAGGTGTTTAGCATCTATCGAAATACTTGGAAAATATTGTGAAGTAATTATTTGGTAAACTATTCCAAAAGTTACAGCAACAACTGGTCCTTGAACGAGCTTGAAAATTTTATGTTTATCAGCAAGTACTTTATCCCAAGTGATTAAAATCAATAAGGAGACGACACTTACAATAACTGGTCCGAATGAGACATAGTCTAAGACCTTAAGAAGTTCACTAAAGATATTTTCACCATTCCATTGATTAAAAGAAATAACACTTCCGAAGTTATCATCATAACCTAGGGCATGGGGTATTTGTTTTAGAAAAATAATTATTCCAATGCCAGCTAGCATTCCTTTAATTACGGCAGATGGAAAATAGTATGCAATGGTACCACCCCTCAATAAACCCATCAATATTTGAAGACCACCAGCTATTATAACTGCAACAAGAAAAATATCAAAAGCACCTAATGATTGAATTGAATTAAACACAATTACGGCAAGTCCAGCAGCGGGACCGCTCACGCCTAATGCTGAATTACTAATACTACCAACAACTATTCCCCCAACTATACCAGCTATTATACCTGAAAATAGAGATGCCCCACTTGCCAATGCAATACCTAGGCATAACGGTAAGGCTACAAAAAAAACAACAATACTGGCAGGAAAATCTTGGCGAATATTGTTAAAAATACTGTCTTTTATTTCTTCACTTTCTGACATACTTGATAATTTTAATAGTTACAAGTGTATATGATAGAAATTAAGACAAAATTAAACTCACATTAAAATTAGATTAGAATTTTATTTAATCCCAAATAGATCGTTTTTTGATCTAAATTCAATAATAAATGTAAAACTGTATATAATACAGCTTTAAAAATTATATTAATTGAAAAGGTAACATTACTATGATTTTCGTTCCTTTATTCAGTAAAGAATCGATTGTTAAAGTACCGTTATTGAGTGTGATAATTTTTTCACATAAAGCCAAACCAATTCCAGATCCATTAATATGGAGAGTGTTTTCACCTCTATAAAAAGGTTCTTTTATTTGCAGGAGATCCTTTTTGCTAATTCCAAGACCATCATCTTCAATTGTAAGTGACAACCAGTTGCCTACATTAGTAAGTTTAACACGCACGGGTTTATTTTCAGAAAACTTACAGGCATTATCAAGTAAGTTAAATAAAGCTGTTTTCATTAGATTTTTATTTATAGCTACACTATACAACCCAGTTTGAGCTTTTATTATGGAAATAGAAACATTATTATCGGGAGAAACGAAATCAAAACTGTTTTTTATTTCTTTCAAAAATTCGTCAAATTCTAATATTTCAAGTTTTATATCTTCTTTAGTAGCACGAACTTTTGATAGCTCTAGTAGATTATTTACTGTAAGATTTAGCCTTTCGGCTTCTTGAAGAATAATTTTAAGTGAATCAGAATATTCTTTTGTCGTTCTAAACTTTGCACCAGTTATTTCAGCTTCACCCATAATTGCAGTAAGTGGATTTCTAATTTCATGAGAAGCATTAGAAATAAACGATTTCTGAGTCTTGAAGGAAGCCTCTAATCGATCTAGAAGTTTATTAAAAGCTATAGCTAATTCTCCAATTTCATCGTTTGGGTTAATTATTTGTAAACGTTCATAAAGATTACTTGCACTAATTGCATTGGCGTGATGAATTTTGTCGGTTAAAGGTCTTAAAGCTCTTTTGGCAACGACAAAACTGATAATAAATAGGAGGGGAAGCACTATAAATATTAAGATAATGATTCTGAAACGTAAAAAAACTAAATTTTGAATTCCAACAACATCTACTGCTGTTACAATTATTAAATACCTTTTCTTATTAACATTAAAGATATTACTAACTCCTGTCCTAATACCTTCTTGGAAAGAATATGACTCATTGATAATTAATTGTTGTTTATTCTGATCATTGTATTCGTATCTAAAAACCGGGACTAAATCATTTTTAAGTTCAATTACTTCTTCAGTCTCTTCTGGGAGAGCACGAAGGAATTGATCTTTTATTTTTTCCAGTTCGATTGCTGAAAAAGTTTCTTTTTCTAAAAATAGTTTTTCGGTAATTTTTACTCTGTCGCTTAATCGCTCTTTAAAAACTTCGTCGTTATGATTTAATGTGAAAACATATACTAGTACACCGAATATGACTAAAGCAACACTAGCTATTACAGAAAAAATGATTGATAGTTTTGCCGTTATCTTCACTCGAAATACTATTAGTCTTTTATGATATAACCCATCCCAATTACAGTTTTAATAATTTTTGAAGATTGCCTATTTTCAATCTTCTTCCTCAGATAATTTATATATACATCTATTACATTTGTGCCTAAATCGAAATCTATTTCCCAAACATTTTCAAGTATGTCTATTCTTGAAACAACTCTGTTTTTGTTAAGAAGTAGGTACTCTAATAATCGAAATTCACGAGAAGTTAGTTTAATCTCTTTGTTATTTCTGAATACTTCTTTTAAATCTAAATCCATTGTCAAGTCCTGAGCAGAAAGTTTTTGAGATCGATTTCCATTATTAAGATTTCCACGCCTTGTTAAAGCCGAGATTCTAGCAAGAAGTTCTTTAAATTTAAATGGTTTTGTCAGGTAATCATCTGCTCCTGTTTCTAATCCAGACACAATGTCGTCTGTAGTTCCAAGGGCCGAAAGCATAATTATAGGTGCGTCAATATCGTGGGTATTTTTTAGTTCATAACAAGCTTCAATCCCATTCATTATAGGCATAACGATATCTAATATGATAATATCAAATTCATATTGACACGCAAGTTTAACCCCAGAAGCACCATCGAAAGCTTGAACTACTTCATTGCCCTGTTCTTCAAGTCCTTTTTTTATGAAAGACGAAACACTTGGTTCATCTTCAATTACGAGTATTTTCATTCTGCTAAAAGATGAAATTTACAAATAAATTTTAGGATGAGATGGAAAAACAATGAAATTGATGAAAATAATAACTAGTTATTTCATGTTCGATTGAGTTAATCGAGTAGGGGAGTCCATAGACCTTTTGTGATGTTGTCAATCTATTTTTTAATAATTTTTGTTTTAGGTATAGCACTCTTAGAATTATTAACACTTAGCATATATATACCACTAGTTAGCTGATCTATATCTATAGTTTGCGCATTAAAACCCTTATTAAGCTCTAAAGAACCAGTCAAAACAATAGCTCCCTGCATATTTATTATATTATAAAAAACGTCTGAACCTTGATAGTCATCAAGGCTAATTTCGAAGGTAAACTCGTTAATAACGGGTATAGGATAAACTACCATAGATAAATTTGTTTCTTTGCTATTGCATGAATTATATATTGGGGGGAAAACCTTGAATTTACCATCAAAGTCAACCTGAGTTAATCTATAATAACTCATCCCGTCTATTGGCGTAAAATCCAGTATGCTATAATCTTTATGGTTAGTACTTTTATTTTCTCCTTGAAGAGTGCCAAGTTCAGCCCATTCAACACCATCTATGCTTCTTTCAACTAAGAAATAATCATTGTTTTGCTGCGAAGCTACTGAGAAGTCTACCTCCACGACATCCTCTTTACAATTTGCAGTAAAAGAAATTAAATCGATTGGTAGAACATTACCACTAGATTTGGAGCCTAAAGCAAACGGACTAAAATTACTAACTGTTCCCGATATAGATCCAGAAGCTGGACCACCACTTGGTGTAGTAATTATTTCTTCCCAGTATCCATCCGTACTATTATAATGAGATAGTACAATATTGCTCAAATCAGGCTCATCTATTCCAGGGTTTGTTCCCCAAGTTAATTCCAATATAGTATTCGCTGCACTACTAGATGGGCTTATATCCCAATAGTTTGATGGTGAAACATGATCAATATCTCCACTAACATCCAGGTTAGAATATCCTGAATTAACTTGATCAATAGTCCATACTCTCGATGTTACATCGGGAGGAGTTATTGTAACTTTTTTTAGTATAGTTCCATTACCTACAGGAAAATCTGCCGGAACATTATTGGCTAAAGTTCTTTTAAGGGTTCCTTGCACATGCGATGTATTTCCCCCCCCAGTAATGGTGGCAGAACCCGCATTTAAATAATTTGTAGCTGTAGTTATAATATCTCCTTTAGTAAAGGTTAATGCTGTTGTAACATCAACAGGACTAGCTAATGTAACATCTCCATTTTCACTATTTACAATTATCGAATTGAATGTTGGGTCTATTGACGTGATAATAGAATTTTTTGTAACTTGAATATTATCAATCAACCAACCATATCTTTCAATTGAACCATCAGCAATTAATCTAAACATAAATCTAACATTACTTTGACCAATCAAACTTGAAATATCAAATGTTTCCGTTTCCCACCAGGAACTTTGCGGGGTAACATTTGAAGTACCCCATGCAGTATAACTATCCTCATTGAAAACTTGATTTGAACTGTAATATCCACCATCATCACCATTGTCATACCAAGCAGTAGGCATAATTGAATAATTTAAGCCACCATCTGTTGAATAATATATATAACAATCATCATAAAACCCTTCTGTCTTACAAATATGATCAAACGATAAAGTAGCAGATGTAATGGATACATCACTAAGATCAAATGTATTTAAAGTTTGTGTTGAATTGTCAGCATTTGATGTATAAACACTATGCCATGATTGGGATCCAGTAGAAAATAATGAGCTATTTGTTTGCCAAGCATTAGTTGGTGTATTAAAATCGGTCATATTTGACCCATCATCATTCATAGTGTAAATGTTACTTGTACCTCCACCATTTGACCCTGCATGCGTTATAGTAGAATTACCATCAAAAGTTATTGCACAGGCAGCATCTGAAGCATCTAAACCTCCTCTGTAACCAACCGTAAGGTTACCCGCTAAATTTAAATCGTAAATGCTTAAATCTAATATACAAGAAGCCACAGCTTCGGTAGTTAGATTACCATCTACATTAAGATTGCCTGCAGCTGTTTTGGTACTTGCATTTTCTATAGTTAAGTTATAATATGCTCCGCCTGCCGCAGGAACATGCACTGTTTGATTAGCAACACCCATGTATTTTATTGTGCCACCAGCAGAGGTATTCGTAATTGTGCCGATAGCTGTAACAGCATCACTTAGTGCTATTGTTCCCGTTACTTCTCCTGTTCCAGAAAACTCTATTGTTGCACCTGTTGCATCAAAAGCACCTCTTGCATTTAAAGTACCATTAGATATTAAAATTTTTGCTCCAGAGCTAATCGTTGCTGAACCATTAACTGTTAAACTTCCTGTTGTAAGGCTAGAATTTAATCCTCCTACCAATAAATCGCCAGTAACGATTATTGCAGGCCCGCCATCTTGAAGGCTAAAAGTAGCGTCCGAATTAATAGTTAGGTTATTGCAAACACCGCCTGAAGTAATATTAGCATCCGCAGTAGAAGCGATAATACAATTATCAGACGAAGTTGGAGCCGCTGAAGCAGGTGTTCCTGAAGGAGAATCCCAATTAGCAACAGTATTCCAATTATTATCACCTGCAGCACCTGTCCAAGTGAAATCTGACAGATCTGTATAAGTTAACTCTAAACTAGGAACGTTATCATCGAATGAAGAAAAATTAGGGTTAGAAACGGTATAATTAGATGCTGCATTGTTGTAAATAGTACGATTATCTGTAGATCCTCCATCGGGGTCAATTGATGTAAACTTCCGAGTACTATTACTAATATCTATGTTAGTGTTATCATCAACCATGATAACTAAATTGTCTGTTCCGTTGTATTCAAAATCTGTATCAAAAGTAAACCCTGACCATGAAATACTAGAAACATCAAGAGTACCAGAATAGACAAGAATTAAATTAGAACTTGTAACATAGTCGGTTGTGTTAGCAAAAGAATTTTTACTTGTGTTTCCCAAATAAACATCAACATTTCTGTTAGTTCCTCCATTAGTTCCATCCCATTCCCACCTTAAACCAGAGATAGTTTTAGCACCCGCACCCATCTGCGCTGAAAGATCTGCAGCCAAATAGATTGATTGGCTTTGACTATACCAATAAAAAGGCCACAATGGATAACTTGCTTCTACATTGCCATCAAAAATTGTAACAGGTGTTTGAGCAATTGCATTGTCAAAAACAAAAAATGAACAAAATACAAAAACTAATAGAACTAATTTTTTCATAAAAATCAAGTATTTACTATGTCTAACCAAAAACTAAATAATGTTAACACTTTAAAAAACAACCACATACGATTTTAACCGCAGAAACATTAACAAAGTTCACTATTTTTTACTAAATAATGTCCTATTTGTTACTGCTATTTCGACATTTCTTAAACAATTGAGTACATGTACACTAAGTGACTGAGTAGTCTAGCTCAGCAAAATACGTTTAAACACGGAGGAGGCATTTTAATATGGCTCGGCCTAATTAAATGATTCTAACGCTTAATTTCATAATTACTACGTATCGAATTAACATTGTTCTTGATATATAGGCTAGAGGTAAAATATAAAAATTAGAGCTAATAGGGGAGATAGGAGCCTTATTTTTAGCTATCTTTTAATAATTTTAGTGTTGGGTATATGATTCATCGTATTATTAAAATTTAGAATATATGTGCCACTGGCCAAGTGATTAATATCCATCGTTAGTTTATTAAGGCCTTTATTAAGCTCTAATGATTTAGCTAATACAACAGACCCTTGTACATCGGTTATAGTATAAAACACATCAGAACCTTGATAATCCGCAATGCTAATTTCAATGGTAAACTTTTCAACCACAGGAATAGGATAAACTGCTATAGATATATTTGTTTCTGCGGTATAACATAAATTACTTACTGCTGAAAATGTCTTAAATTTACCATTATAGTCTACCTGAGTTAGCCTATAGTAACTCATCCCATCTATTGGCGTAAAATCCATTATAGTGTATTCTTTTTGATTATTACTCTCATTTTCGCCTTGAAGTCTGCCTATTTCAGCCCAGTCGATACCATCCGCACTTCTTTCAACTAAGAAATAATCATTGTTTTGCTGCGAAGCTACAGAGAAGTCCACCTCCACGACATCATTATTACAATTTGTAGTAAAAGAAATTAAATCGATTGGCAGTATATTACCACTAGATTTGGAGCCTAAAGTAAATGGACTAAAATTACTCACTGTTCCAGATACAGAGCCAGAAGCTGGTCCGCCACTAGTGGTAGTAGCTATTTCTTCCCAGTATCCAGCCACACTATTGTAATGAGCTAGTACAATATTACTTAAATCGGCATCATCTATTCCAGGATTTGTTCCCCAGGTTAATTGAAGTAGAGTATTTGCCGCCGCACTAGATGGACTTATATCCCAGTAGTTTGTTGGTGAAACATGATCTAAGACTCCTGAAACAGTCTGATCAACACCCTCCACATTAGCCTGAGTAATAGTCCATACTCTCGATGTTGGATCGGAGGGAGTTATTATCACTTTTTTTAGCAGAGCTCCATTACCAACTGGAAAATCTGCTGGAGAATTACTTGCTAAAGTTCTTTTCAGGGTTCCTTGCACATGCGATGTATTCCCCCCCCCAGTAATAGTTGCAGAACCGGTATTTAAATAATTTGAAGCTGTAGTAATAATATCACCCTTGGTAAGGGTTAATGCTGTTTTAACCTCGACAGGATTAGATAATGTAACATCTCCGTTTTCACTATGAACAACTATCTCATTGAATACTGGATCTACTGAAACAAATGTATTTGCATCGCCTGTAATTACCACATCATCAAGGCCAATTCCATACCCATAATTAGTAACTGAATAAAAACGAACTTTCGTTGCTCCATCAGGAATAGATACTGAACCACTTGTCCAAGATTCATGTGCTGAAGTATGACCTATTTGTGATATCCAACTTGTACCATTGTAATAATCTACGTATAAATAATCTATATCACCAGACCAATTAGGATTGATATATTGATAGCTAACTGACATACCTGTTTGTGGGGCAGGTAAATCATATTCAATATAATCATAAGCAGAAGTCCAACTGTTTAATTGAATCCATGCACAAGATCCTCCCGAATAAGCAGAAAAAGTGCAGGAACCACCTGGGCTAGATGCACTCCATGAGGCAGAACCTGAGACATTTACAGTGGTCCAATTATTTAAATCTGAGTATGAGTCAGTTAATAAGTTCTGACCTGATGTGAAAACTTCACTATAAGATCCTGCATGTGTTACTACTGTGTTTCCATCGAAAGTTACTGCACAAGCAGCATCTGAAGCATCTAAACCTCCTCTGTACCCAACTGTTAGGTTGCCGGATACAAATAAATCGTAAATGCTTAAATCCAAAACACAAGAAGCAACCGCTTCGGTAATTAGATTGCCACCTACACTAAGATTACCTTGAGCAGTTTTGGTTCCCGATGTATTTATAACAAGATTGTTATAAGTATCCGCTAGTACATTTTGTGTTATGCCATTATAAGTAACAGTGCCTTCTGTTTCATCTAAAAGACCCAATATATTTGTTGTGCCTGCAAGCTCAATGTTACTATTAGCATCCATATGAATAGTTGTACCTGTAGCATTAAAATTTCCATTGGCATCAAAAGTACCGCCACTTATTTCTAAAAACTGACCAAACCCGGTGGCAATCGTGGACACTCCATCCACCTCAATTTCTCCACCTCCAGATATACTTATACCACTAGTGCAATCAAAAGTGCCTGTTATGTCTAATTTACCCATCACATTTGTAAGCCCCGATTCATCTGAATAATTACCAGCAACATTTATGCTCACACCTGGATCTCCTATAACAAATTCAGATCCTGCTTCAACTGTAAGATTAGCGCATTCTCCGCCAGTTTGAATGTTACAAGTTATTCCGCTAGGTATAATACAATTTGAGATAGAAGTTGGCGTAGCATTAACATCCCAATTTTCTGGTGTATTCCAGTTATTGTCATTTGCAGAACCTACCCAGATACTGGGGCCATTAGGGAGATAAGTTATTTTAATATTTGGTCTCTTGTTGTCATATGTACCACTGCCAAAATCATTTGATGCAGACAAGTTGTTACTAGCATCTCCTTCACCCATATTATTTGCGGTATTGCTATAATGCTTAATTGCACCATTAGATGTGCCACCATTACTCATATCCCACTTAGTGGCCATTTGCAAACTGCCACCTGTATATACAAAACTACTTGATAAGTTTAAAGTATACCAGCCAGAGGATCCTGCAAAATTATAGCTAGTATTATTATAAACTAATTCAGCACCAACAATCCAAGTATCGTAAGAATTAGTTCCAGTTATAACGCTGGTTGCGCTAGAATTCTCCATGTGAATTTGGAAAACATTGTTACTTCCACCAGTAGATTTTGAATTTGACCTATTAAATTGTATTGCAGTAATGATAGAGCCGCTAGGTATACCCAACTCTGCAGCAGTCCATACATAACCAAAATGTGAAAAATCAAATGAACTCCCAGCTGAAGATCTGTAAATTGGCCCATATTTATAAGAATTAGTTGTTCCAGTGCCAACGGTAACGGTTTGTTGCGCTTTAACCTCTGTAAACTCGAAATTAGACACAATAAACAGAGGTATAGCTATTTTCATTAAAAAACCATGTGGGTATAATTTTCTCATAAAAAATGATTTAAAAAATTAAAATTAGTTTCATGTGCTACTAAAAATAATTAAAGTCTACTATTTATTTTACTTAATAACCGACTATAATGTTACTGTTATTTAATTGTTTAAGGTATAATTGAGTATATACACACTCTTATGTGCGTAGTTGAGCAAATGCGGTTTTGTTTCATAAAAAAAATATGTGGTTAATAAAATCTAGCATAATGTTATATACATAAAAAGTATGTTTATGATTGCTTTCATTTTAATCAACTTACCCTGCAAACAAAAAGTTTTTAAGAAGATATTTAAAGAGTGAAAACACCCCTTTTGATAATTAGTAGTTTTTAGCTAATTCGGCAGAATACACTTAGATTATTAAAATAACTAAATAGGTCTAAATACATATGAATTTATCAATTGATGTCTGACTAGAGCCCATGGATACTATAGTTGCTATTAATTTTCTTCTAGTTGTAATTTTAGGTTCATGATTTATTCTTGGCTATTTTTTTATTCTGTTACATCAATTTAAAGGTCAATATTAGTAGTTGTTATTGTTCGAAAAATCTACGGCAAAATTTTTGAGCACTAGAGAAAAGAATAAATACTTAAAGTAATATAGCATGTAAACTATTTAATAAAATGTTTTTCATCAAAAGATTGGAAACAATATGCCAATTTCTATTTAACATAATATCGAAAGTAATGAATTTATTGATCAAGTAAATAGAATATAAGTTCTTGAGAAGCGCATATTTGAGAACAATATAGGTAGTTGGCTTAAATAGTGCAAAATAAGAACCAGAGTATAAGGATGCTCATTTGCTTAATTTATGAGAATTCGATATTTGAAGAATACTTAACGAATTACTTAAAATATTAGAATTTTCGGAAATCAATTCAGTATTTCAAACGGCTGAGAATCGCGTATTTTAAAATTTATGAACGATTGTACATTATACGAGAATTTTAAGAAGCGTTGGATTGAGAGATCTATTTACTTTTCTACCAAAAAGCAAAGCAAACGAGTCACCAGTAGAAACATAATACACATTATATGATCTAAACGACTACAAACGCATATTAGCTGAAAAGCTGCAATATATGCTATAATACCTTTAAATAACAAAACTATCGTTTTGTCTTATAATTAATATTATGTTAAATAGAGTAATTGGACAATTAAACAATTAAATGTACTATTGTACAATGATCCTAACTTCAAAACAACACCCCAATCCTATTACTACGTCATCTGCAGAAATGTTCTTGGATGATGACAATATTTTCATCACTAAATTGAACGATAATGCACTTTTACGAGTTGAACAAGTCAAAGAAATAATAACGCACTATCAGCATTTTAATGCATCAAAACCAAAGCTGGTTCTAACAATTGCAGGTACTCATACCAATATAACTCCAGCAGCACGAGAATATGCAGAATCTTATGGTGCTTCAGCAATTGCTGAAGCAATTGTTGTATCCTCTATAGCTCAGCGGTTTTTAGTTAACCTTTACATGCATATAAGAAATAATGAACACCCTGTAAATGTATTTAATGATATTGAAAATGCAAAAAAATGGTTGCTTAGCCATGTTAATTAACATGCAACAACCCCCTTACTAGCAGTTTAATGGATGCCCAATTTTATTCTATTTGAGCTACTTAATTTCAATTAACTGCTAATTTTCTTATTGTCTGGCCAATTCTTATATAATAAAGCCCTTTCTGCCATGATGAAACATCAATAACCTCGTACGGTGATGGATTACTTATGCTAATTGCTAACACACCAAGTGCATTATAAACTGCAATTGAAGAGTTATTGTTTTTTTTCAACTCAACAGTGAAAAACCCTCTTGTTGGGTTAGGATAAATTTTAAATGATTTCGAGTCCGCAATAACATTTGTTGTTTTTATTCCTAATGCGCTTGAATTAGTTGCAGCATGTGTTGGATTCATATTAACAAAAGAGCCCGTACCATTTGGATATCTACCCCAAGAAATATCGGTAGTCTGATGACCAAAATTTGTTTCATCAATGATTGTTAATTCTTGGTTTGACAGAATCACATTACCACCAGACTTCTTTAGCTTAAATGAAGTGTGCAAACCGGCTTGAGAAAGGTCATTATCCGACCAAATAATAAGATAATCGTTTGGTCCTATGGTTGTGCCATTTGGAAAAGACCATTTATTTAAGTTCATAATGTCATCAGATAAGAAATAACCGCTTAAGTCTATGAAATTACTAGTAGTATTATATAGTTCAATCCAATCATCATACTCTCCTGCCCCATCTGATGAAGAGTTATTATTTGATGCAATTAATTCGTTGATTACAATACTTTTTGATAATGGTTCAAAAACGGCAGTAAGATTCATATCCGCAGTAACCGAAACCGTAATTTCTTTCTCAATTGAAGATACATCACCCACCCACTCAATAAACTTATAACCCGGCTTATTTATTGCTTTTAAATGTATTGGAACCTCAATAAAGTAGTCTCCACTCCAGGGGAAATCAGTTAGCTCATTAGGCGGTATTGTGTTGCACTGAATACTTCCATGAGAAGCACCACTAACATCGAGTGTAATATTCGCTTTTGTAATTGTGTAGTAATCTTCTAATTCGTTCCAAACAACAAGCACACGTTGCTCCATCCAGTTTTTTTGATCATTCATCGCTGGCAACCAATCAATAAGTTCTTGGGGCGTTTCCCACCGCTCGTATTGCTCATCGATAACAGGAGCCATGTTATCTCTAGTTAAATCTAATTTGCTCCCCGTATTTGAACTTAGTAAACGAGTATTCAGAAGATCAGCCCATCTATTTTTGTAGTAATCAAGAAATTCTGAATTAGTTAACATTTCTAAAATAATTGGTTCCGTATAAGAGCCTTCACCTGGAGGTATATCAAGACTAAAAGAATTTACGGGCATGTTTCCTGCGCCCGCAATATCAGTATCTACTAAACACCATTCCCATTTTCTAGAATTATTCTTAGGTCGCCATAATTTAACGTTATTACCAGGCCAATCTTGGTTTCCAACAAACATTTCCGCAATATATATTGTAGATAAGCTTAGAATATCGACCTCATTAGCAACATAATTATATCCTAATGAAGTGCTTATGTCATTGTTGTCTATATAATTTAAGAGCGCATCGAAAGAAACCATATCTCCTTCATCTGCCACTACTCCACCCATAACAATATCAGATGGTCCTTCAGATATGTAGTCAATACTATCTTTATCAATATCATAATAACTATTGAAATAATGCTTATTATATGATTCTCGTAGCCCATGATATCCCCAAAACTCACCGTTAATAAAAAGAACACATGGCTTGTATAATTGAGTCTCCACTCCTGCTCCTGTAAAGAATTGATGATGATAAGAATCGCGCACCATTGTCTCTCCATCGTTGCCACCCGCTCGAAGCATAAACCTTTTGAAAGAAGTAGGACCGGTTTCACCAAATAAGGGATATTCAAGATTCTTTTTCCCATATTGAACTCTAGCATAAAATCTAAGTGCTTTTTGCGCGTGATTACGTGTTGCTCCTCCATGAATTCTAACCCCTAAATTTCGAGATATAGCCAATGAACTTTGGGTTGATTCCCAAAATTCAAAATGTACTTCTCTTTCCCATGCATCACCACGCATGCCATAATTACCACATGCATCCATTTGGCAGATGGGCTCGTTAATGCCAAGAACATAAATACCAGTATCATAATCGAAAAAATTGCTAGCATCAGCAATTAAAGACACTACAGAAACTGTTTCGTATCTACTAGCTATACCTTGGTCAATGAAGTATGTATTTGCTTTTGTTTTACTTTGAACGAAACCTGTTTTGAAACACTTTGCACTAATAACATTTCCTTTAAATATTTCATTATTTGGAGCCGCCCAATCATAACCGGTGCTAATCATTGAAATGTCATTTGGTTCTCCTACTCTGCTCCCTAATAACAAAGGTTGAGTGTACAAAGTAGATGCCAATGAAGGCGTTGAACCATCAATAGTAAAACGCAATTCTGCACCAGGTTCAGAACAACTGCAGCTTAGTGTAATTTCTGATGAGTAGAATCCACTTTCAAGAGAAAATTGTGGTTTATCTAATGTTGTTTGTGCAGCTAACTCAAATTGAATTAATGAGCATATAAATATTGATAAAAAGAATCTTTTCATGTTAGGACCTTTTGTATGTTGCACAAAAATTTTAATTAATATTAACATTCACAACTAAATATCTCTGCACTATTGGAATAAAATTGATCCTAGAATTTTCAAATATTTAATTCAATAACATTTTTCACCTTCCTGAACAGAGCTAAATAAATTACTTCGTTTGTTCAAAGTGAAAATTATTTAATTTTGTAATTACATTGTTAATACAACAGAAAAATTAATATTGTCTTGTTATTTTTTTTGATTGTTTACAGTTTTATATATTGAACATTTCTACTCTATGATTGTTTACCTAAAAAAATGAAAAAGTGAAAAAAGAGGTTGCAATAATTGGTGCAGGATTCTCAGGTCTTAGCGCTGCTTGCTCATTAGCAAAAGAAGGATACAACGTAACAATTTTTGAAAAAAACAAAGAACTTGGAGGAAGGGCTCGATCCATAGACATTGAAGGATTTCATTTTGACATGGGTCCAACGTGGTACTGGATGCCAGACGTTTTTGAAAGCTTTTTTAACAAATTTGGTAAAAAAGTGAGTGATTATTATTCTCTTGAACGATTAGACCCAGGATATGGAATTTACTTCGGAGAAGACGATTATTTAGAAATCCCCGAAAGCTTTTCAGAATTAAAGTCGATTTTCGAAGATTTGGAGCCAGGTAGTGCCAGAAAATTAGATAAATTCATAAAAGATGCTGAATATAAGTACCAAGTTGGTATTAATGAACTCGTTCATAAGCCTGGTGTTTCTTTATTAGAACTAGCAAGTCTAAAACTAATCTACAAAGCAATTCGTTTAAATGTGTTCCAATCGTTTCACAATTACATACGAAAATATTTCAGTCATCCAAAAATTATTCAAATACTAGAATTTCCTATTCTCTTTCTTGGTGCCATGCCCGAAAATACGCCAGCACTATATAGCTTAATGAATTACGCAGACATCGTTTTAGGTACTTGGTATCCCAAAGGAGGAATGGGCGCTATTCCGGTTGCTATGGCCACCTTAGCTGAAGAACTCGGTGTTGAACTAAAATTAAACGCTAATATCGATAAGATTAATGTTGAAAGTGGCGTAGCTAAATCTGTCTCTATTAATGGTGTAAATCACACATTTGATATTATTATTGGTAGTGCTGATTATAACCATGTTGAACAGCAGCTTTTAGATGTTGAATACAGAACATACACTAAAGAATATTGGGATAAACGAACAATGGCACCTTCCTCCTTAATATTCTATCTCGGTGTAAACAAAAAGCTTGAAAAAATGGGTCACCACAATCTTTTTTGTGATGAAGATTTAAGAGTATTTGCTAACGAAATTTACACACACCCCCAATGGCCTAGTAAACCATTATTTTACACTGCCTGTTCTTCAAAATCTGATCCTTCAACTGCTCCAGATGGTTGTGAAAATCTATTTATTTTAATGCCTGTAGCTCCGGGTATTATTGACACTGAGGAAATAAGAGAAAAATATTATAATCTAATCATGGAACGAATTGAAAGGATTACAGGAGAAAATGTTAAAGATCACGTGATCGTTAAACAAAGCTATTCTTTAAATGAATTTGTGAGCGACTACAATTCCTTCAAAGGAAATGCATATGGACTAGCTAATACGCTTTTTCAAACTGCCAACTTAAAACCATCGCTTAAAAGTAAAAAAGTAAAAAACTTATTTTATACGGGTCAACTAACTGTTCCTGGACCTGGAATACCTCCAACTATCATTTCTGGTCAGGTTGTTGCAAAACAAGTTACAAAAGAATATCCTTTATGAAAGAGCTTTTCGATCAAGTTTCTATGCGTTGTAGTCAAATAACTACAAATGCTTATAGCACTTCATTTTCGTTAGGGATTAAGATGTTGGATAAAAAATTACGTAATCCGATATATAGCATATATGGTTTCGTTCGTTTTACTGATGAAATTGTTGATACATTTCACGATTATGATAAAAAAAAGTTGTTAACTAGCTTTACAAAAGACACCTATCAAGCCATTGAAGAAAAAATAAGTCTCAACCCCATATTACAAAGTTTTCAGCATGTAGTTAACCAATATAATATTGATCACCAGCTAATTGATTCTTTTTTCCACAGTATGGAACTTGACCTAGAACAAAGTTCATATGACAAAAAGGGTTATGATGAATATATTTATGGTTCGGCAGAAGTAATCGGCCTAATGTGTCTTCAAGTTTTTTGTGAAGGTGACCGCCAACAATACGACTCCCTAAAGAGTCCGGCTAGATCGCTTGGTAGCGCATTCCAAAAAATAAATTTTTTACGGGATTTTAATGATGATTATCAAGGCATGGGGCGCCTGTATTTTCCAAACATTAAAATGGATAATTTTAGTGAGACTATAAAAAAAGAAATTGAGGCAGACATTCGTAATGATTTTGAATTAGGTTTTCAGGGCATAAAAAGATTACCCAAAAGTGCAAAATTCGGAGTATATGTAGCTTATATATATTATCTTTCTCTTTTTCGAAAAGTCACACGAAAATCCGCTAATGAAATATTAAGTGCAAGAATAAGAGTATCTAACCTAAGAAAATTAAGCTTGTTATTTGGAGCTTTTATTAGACATAGGCTCAACTTAATATAATGAAAGTTGCTATAATCGGTTCTGGAATTGCCGGATTGGCATGTTCTGTAAGACTTGCGATTAAGGGGTATGAAGTACATGTTTTTGAAGCAAACAGCTATCCCGGTGGGAAGCTTGTAGAAATTGATAAGCAAGGGTTTAGGTTTGATGCGGGGCCATCCGTTTCTACTATGCCACATCTAGTAGATGAACTTTTTTTATTGGCAGGAAAAAATCCAAGAAATCATTTCAATTACCGTAAAAAGGAAATAGTCTGCAACTATTTCTATCCCGATAGAACAAGTATTATAGGATATTACGATCAAGATGATTTTGCTGAAGAAATTTATCAAAAACTAGGAGTAAAAAAGTCCGTAGTAACTAATTACTTAAAAGATGTAAAACAAAAGTATGAATTAGCAAGCCATTTATTTTTAGAAAACCCAATTCAGACAATTAAAACGTTCTTATCTAAACAAGCCCTAAAAGCATTTGCCAATATAGGCCAATTAGACCTTTTCAAATCCATGCATTCTGCAAACGACAAAAATTTGGTTCACCCAAAATTAGTACAAATTTTCGATCGATATGCAACCTTTAATGGTTCAAATCCCTATAAAGCATCGGGCATTTTAAATTCTATTGCTCACCTAGAATATGGTCTTGGGACATACTTCATTCAAGGTGGATTCTATTCCATGACTAAATCAATTTATGAATTGGCCAAAGAACTCAAAGTAGAATTTCATTTTAATAGTAAAGTTTCCAAAATAAATATCATTGATAAAAAAGTAAGCGGGGTTACAACAAAAAATGGAGTTTTTTTGGCAGATATAGTTGTAAGTAATATGGATGTTGCACCTACTTATAAATATCTTCTTGAGAATAAATTCACACCTAAAAACTTATTAAATCACCAAAGGTCTTCATCCATGTTGATTTTTTATTGGGGTGTTAGAGGGAACAATCGTCATTTGGATTTACACAATGTTTTCTTTACAGAGAACTACAAAGAAGAATTCAATTTCTTGTTTAATCGAAAAGAAGTATATCAAGACCCAACTATATATATTAATATAACTAGTAAAGAACAAAAAACGGACGCACCTAGTGGGTGTGAAAATTGGTTTACCATGGTTAACGTTCCAGCTAATGAAGGTCAAAATTGGGACGATATTATTGCCAAAACTAGAAGCAACGTGATTCAAAAGATCAACAATATTTTAAACATTGACCTTGAACCAAAAATTATCTTCGAAGAATTCCTTGAGCCTAGAATTATTGAGCAACGAACATCTTCCTATAAGGGCTCAATATACGGTGCAAGTTCTAACAGTAAGTTCTCCGCATTTTTGAGGCAGTCGAATCACTCTAGGTCCATTAAAGGATTATATTTTTGTGGAGGGAGTGTTCATCCGGGAGGCGGAACTCCTTTATGCCTGCATTCGGCCAAGATAACCACAAAAAAAATTATAGAAGATGTGGAAAAATAGATTATTTATCTCCATAGTTCTTCTGCTAGTTATTCATTTAGTTGGTCTATTTGGTTTTATTATCGCTCCGGATAAATTTGTTCATTTAACCGCATTGAATTTGATGTTTAGTGCTTTTATAATCCTTATAAATAATCAAAACCGAAAGATTAAACACTTTACTTATCTTGTTTTTATTGGAATTACGGGGTACTTAGTTGAAGTAATTGGAATTCAATCTCATCTTATTTTTGGTACTTACGAGTATGGAAGCACACTTGGATTTAAGTTATTTGATGTTCCGCTTTTAATGAGTTTAAATTGGGTAGTTCCTATATATTGTGTGGGAATGGTCTGTAATTATTTCCCCTGGAATAATTTTGTAAAAGCCTTATTGGGAGCTATTTTAATGACAACTTTTGATATACTACTTGAACCTGTTGCCATCGGATTTGATTATTGGAACTGGATAAATGCCGAAATTCCAGTGCAAAATTACTGCGCATGGTTCGTTATTAGCTTTCTATTTCTTCTAGGCTTCAATTATATTGATTTTAATAAAGAAAATAAAACTGCTGCTATTTTGTTTTCAACGCTGTTATTGTTCTTCTCAGGATTAAACGTTTTTGCTCTCAATAACACACACTCTTGGTACTTTTTAGTCAACTTGTTCACGTTATTCTTTCCTTTTGTCCGGTCGTTTGAGAATAAACTTCACTTCGTAGATCATTGGAAAAATGCTTTTTTTGCAATTGGATGTGTCGCATTACCTTTTATTCTTTGGGATATATTGTTTACACATATAGGCGTTTGGGGGTTTAATGAAACCTTTCTGCTCGGTATTAAAATTTTTAATTTACCAATCGAAGAGTTACTCTTCTTTTTTACTATTCCTTTTGCCTGCCTTTTTATTCATGCAAATACTTGCAAGTTTTTTATCCTTAAATCATCAAAACTATTCATTAATATCAACCTAACTATATACACGCTGTTTGCTATGTATGTAATTTACAATAATCCGCTTGGATATTATTCTCTCTCCGTAGGAGTAACAGTTCTTTTATGGCTTGGCGTAAATTGGAAATATAATAATACGGAAAACCTACAGGCCTTATTTATATCATTTTGTCTCACACTAATCCCCTTTACTCTTGTAAATGGCCTATTAACAGGTTCTTTTATTGAAGAACCTATTGTCTGGTATAATGACAATCATAATTCTCAAATAAGATTTCTAAATATTCCTATTGAAGATTTTCTATATTGTTTACTGCTTATTGGACTTACAATTAATGTAAAGACTTATATAACCCGCAGTTATTCAAGACAGAGCCTAAACTAACTGTAAACTTTTAACTGAAAGGAAATTATTAGCTTAGATATCCAAAGCTATTTCCGAGCTTACCAAATTAAATATATTATCTATTCGTGGATTTAATTACTAGTGCCGTTTAGAGGACATTTCCTGATATAATAAGGTATAAATATAATTGTCGATAAGAGCATGATATACGTTTTATAATCCAGGTTAATGTTATTGTGCAGCTAATGCATACTGCGTTATCAATGCTTTATTTTAATGAAAAAACTGCAGCATATTATTCTGATTAAAAAAATAGCAAGTTAAATTTTATGTAAAAAAGCTAATTAAATTGGGGTTCAAGAATAATTAATTTAGTACTTCAGTAAAACCTTTACTATACTTGAATTACAGCAATTATGTTTAACTCTTTTTAAAAAAAAATAAACAATAGTTTGGTTAAAAATATATTTTGGTCGTTATTTGTTTAACGTTTAACCAGAAAAACTAAACAACATGTCTTCAAAAGAATTTAATCAGCAATTACTGAATTATCAAAATCCTCTTATTGCTTTTGCTATGTCGCTTACCAAAGATTATGATGATGCTAGAGATTTAGCACAAGAAACAATGACCAAAGCTTTGCTATATAGGTCAAGATATTCTGAAGAATTTAATTTTAAATCTTGGATATTTACAATAATGAGGAATTCTTTTTTTAATGTGCACAAGCGAAAAAAGAAAACGCATTCGATTTTTTCTTATGAAGACGCCTCTGAAGTAATTAGCTCAGATAATAATTATAGTCCTGAAACATTTTATAACTATAATGAAATTCAAAATACAATTGGCTCTTTAGATAATATTTACCGAGTACCGTTTGAGAAATATCACCAAGGATATAAATACCGTGAAATTGCTGAGCAACTAAATCTCGAAATTGGAACTGTTAAAAGCAGAATTTTCTTTGCAAGAAAAAAACTTGCAGCCCGATTGACCGATCACAAAGTATGAATTTTTTACTGTGGATATTTCTTTTTGCGTATTCGCCATCGATCAACAAAGAGCACGCAATTGTTAGACAGTACTTTGAAAAATCTGTTAATTGTGAGATAGATGCAATAAATTTTCAAAACCAATTTGATAAAATTAAAAACCTGCCTCCAGATGTTCATTCTGCTTACAAAGGTATGACTTACCTTATTATAAGCAGGTATAAAGGTACTTGGCTAGAGAAATATGATAATTTCAATGTTGGAAAATCATATCTTGAAAACGCGATTAATACTTCGCCAAATAATGTTGAATTTAGGTTTTTGCGGCATAGTGTTCAATCAAACACACCATTGTTTTTATTTTATAGGGACGAAATCGAAGTTGATCTAAAAATTATAGAAAAATTCATCTCTGTGTCTTCCAATGAAATCAAAGACAAATGGTTATTTGATAGTATAATAAAATACCTTAAAAATAAATAATGAACGAAGAAAACGTAATACTTGTAGATAGGTTAGACCAACCCATAGGAACAATGGAAAAGATTGAAGCTCATAAAAAAGGTCTTCTACATCGCGCTTTCTCCATATTTATTTTTAATACTAAAGGAGAACTATTAATACAAAAACGTGATTCTAAAAAGTACCATTCACCAAACTTATGGACCAATACCTGTTGTAGTCATCAAAGAGAGGGTGAGACGACGAAAGCTGCAGGACACAGAAGACTTATAGAAGAGATGGGATTTAATTGCGAATTAACAGAAGTCTTTTCTTTCACATATAACGTTGGTTTTTCAAATGGGCTATTTGAACATGAACTTGATCATGTTCTTTTTGGATTTTTTGAAGGACACGTTCTGCCCAATCCTTCAGAAGTTTGTGACTACAAATATATCTCTAAGGACAAACTCCTTCTTGAAATAGAACAAAATCCAGATAATTTTACTGAATGGTTTAAAATTTGCTTGGATCGTGTTGTCTCTAAATGGCCTATTGGATGTACAATTCCTAAAAACTATTGAGTCATTAAATTATTTGTATTGGCTTTCCACGCCACAATTAAGATTATAATTGAAAAGATTCCTAATTTCATTACTTCAGGTAGCACTTCTATAATTCCGTAACCTCTAAGAAATAAGTCATTAAAGCTTTCCATTCCCCAATTCAAAGGTGTTAATCTTCCAATAAACTTAATTGGATCTGGCATTGCAAACAAGGGTACCATAATACCTCCTACAGCCGCCATAATAACATCGATTACTGTACCAAAAATAGTGGCCTGTTGGTAAGAAGAAAATATCGTACCAATTAATACCCCGATACTAGTAGCTGCAAAACTTAGCATCAATGCAACAACAAAAACTGCAACAATACTTCCCCCTAAATTTAAGGCTGGTAGTCCAAAAAATGGCATTAAGTATATTCCTACCACCATCATCAAAGAAAATTGAATCAAAC
>CAJQPE010000086.1 GCA_905480125.1 uncultured Flavobacteriales bacterium
CCAACTACGTGAAAGTAGACGGTCGTTCGATAACTGATATCGTATTACTGCCACTCAGCGAATCATTGGCATTGTTTGAAAACCTAAAATTATCTGACCACGATACAAAAGTCTCTAAAAGATTATTGCTCGAAATCACAAGCCGTCTATTGTTTCTAAATGATGTCGGCTTGGGTTATTTAACGTTAAATCGAATATCCTCTACCTTATCGGGGGGAGAATCTCAACGTATTAATTTAGCAACATCATTGGGCAGTAGCCTTGTTGGCTCGTTGTATATTTTAGATGAACCCAGTATTGGTTTGCATCCAAAAGACACCGAACGTCTAATTAAAGTTTTGGCTGCATTACGCGATGTTGGCAACACTGTCATTGTTGTTGAGCATGATGAAGACATTATGCTTGCCGCAGATCAAATTTTAGACTTAGGGCCAGAGGCTGGAACTTTAGGCGGAGAACTTGTTTTTCAGGGGAGCCATAACGAACTATTAGAGGCGCCAGTAAGTCTCACCGCTAAATATTTAACGGGAATAGAGAAAATTGAAGTTCCAAATGAGACTCGAAATTGGAAATACTCTATCGATTTGTATGGAGCTAGAGAAAATAACTTAAAAAATGTAAGTGTTAAATTTCCTCTGAATACCCTTACTTGCTTAACTGGTGTGAGTGGTTCAGGAAAAACTACATTGGTAAAACGTGTTTTCTATCCCGCTATTCAGAAATTATTGGGCGAATATGGAGATCAAAGTGGACGATATGATAAAATAGACGGAGATTACAACAAAATAGACTCTGTTGAGTTTATAGACCAAAATCCTATTGGTCGTTCCTCACGTTCTAATCCTGTTACATACGTAAAAGCGTATGATGAAATAAGAACTCTCTTCTCTAAACAGCAGTCTGCCAAAATCAATGGTTTTAAACCTGCGCACTTTTCTTTTAATGTGCCTGGCGGTCGATGCGAAGTGTGCGAAGGTGAAGGGCAAATTACTGTTGAAATGCAATTTATGGCCGACATTCATTTACAATGTGATAGCTGCAAAGGGCATAAATTTAAAGACGATGTGCTCGAAGTTCGATTTCAAGAAAAGAATATTTACGATATTCTTACCCTAACAATCGATGAAGCAATCTCATTCTTTGCTGCTGCTAAATCTGAGGAAAAAACATGCGGCAAAATTGTCGAAAAGCTACTACCGTTGCAACATGTTGGGTTGGGTTATGTGCAGATGGGACAAGCTTCTAGCACATTAAGTGGTGGTGAAGCACAGCGTATTAAGCTTGCTTCATTTTTAGGGAAAGGGAAGACCTCTCCTACCCTGTTCATTTTCGATGAACCCACTACTGGATTGCATTTTCATGACATTAAAAAGCTGTTAACAGCACTCAACGCATTAGTAGACAAAGGTCATTCCCTAATAGTTATAGAACATAACCAAGACGTAATTAAATGTGCCGATTGGGTGATTGACATGGGACCTGAAGGTGGAGACAAAGGCGGAACCATTGTTTTTGAAGGTACACCCAAAGATCTAAGTAACCACAACAAATCGCTTACAGGGAAGTATTTGAAAGATAAGATTTAACAACACTTTTAAGCACTATTCCGCGAACTGCAATTCAAACAAATTTTTATAAAAACCATTTTTAGCAAGTAACTCTGAGTGACTTCCGTGCTCGACTAACTTACCAGCATCCATAACTAAAATATTAGTTGCTTTTTGAATGGTCGCCAAACGGTGGGCAATAATTATTGAAGTCCTGTTTTCAGTCAATTTACTAATCGCATGCTGTATAATTTCTTCCGATTCGGTATCTATAGAAGAAGTTGCTTCATCAAGAATTAAAATAGCCGGATTATAAACGTAGGCCCTAATGAACGAAATTAACTGTCGTTGACCTGCCGAAAGCATGGCACCTCGTTCACGAACGTTGTAATCGTAATCGTCTGGTAATTTCATGATGAACTCATGCGCCCCAACAGCTTTCGCAGCTTCAATCACTTGTTCTCTTGAGATCTCCTTATTATTAATTGTAATGTTATTATGTACCGTGTCAGAAAACAGAAAAACATCTTGTAAAACTACTCCGACATGATTCCTCAAATCGGATGTATTGATATTTCTAATGTCCTTACCATCTAACTCAATACTACCCTTCGAATATTCATAAAAACGACTGAGTAAATTAATCACTGAAGTTTTTCCTGCACCAGTGGCACCGACTAAGGCCAAAGATTCTCCCGATTTTACATCTAGCGACAATCCTTTTAATACCCAATTTTCATCATTGTAAGCAAACCAAACATCTTTAAAAGATATATCCCCTTTTACATCCGTTATTTTGTCGTTTCCTGTTTGCGTAATTTGAGAATCATCATCCAACACTCGAAACACTCTTTCTGAACTAACCATCCCCATTTGTAGTGTATTGAATCTATCTGCTAATTGTCGAATTGGTCGAAAGAGCATATGGATGTATAATATAAATGTTAGAATTTTGCCGAATTCCATCTCACCTTCAAGAACTCCATTAGTCCACCACCAAACAACCATTGCTAAAGATAAAGCAGACAGAAGCTCTACGACAGGAAAAAAAATTGAATATGCCCAAATAGAGCGAATATTTGCATCTCGATGCTGAGCATTAATTTCTTTAAACTTTTTTGCCTCCTCTTCTTCTCTATTGAATATCTGAACGATATTCATTCCAGTAACATGCTCTTGCACAAAGGAATTAAGGTTTGAAATCTGGGTGCGCACATCCTGAAAAGATGATTTAATTGCGTTCTTAAAAATATTGGTAGCAACAATAAGCAACGGAAGCGAAATTAGACTTGCAATGGTTAATTTCCAATCAAGGTAAATCATGCACCCGATTACCACAATAATTTTTAGTAAATCACCAATGATAATAAGTATTCCAGAAGAAAATATTTCAGCTATTGTTTCAATATCAGAAACTGTTCGAGTAACAAGTGTTCCTAATGGCGTGTTATCAAAATATTTGAGCTTGAACCTAATAATTTTGCCATACGTTTTTAAGCGTAAATCTTTAATAATTGTCTGGCCTAGCCAATTGGCAGAATAAACTTGTATAAATTGAAAAATGGCTTCAATAACTATTAATCCGACCATCAGCAAGGTCATATTTAACAGCCCCTCATAATCGAATTTCATGATATAATCGTCTACCGTAACTTTTACCACATAAGGTCGAAGTGGCCCAATAATAGCAAGTGCTAAAGTAAGCGAGAGTGTGAGGTTAAACCTTAACTTATATGGTCTGGAATAGCTTAATATTCGCCAAAGTAATGGGAGATCTAGCGCTTTTCCAACCACACTCATCACATTCTATTTTCTTGGTATTCTACATGCGTGAGGTACAAACCATGAGCAGGTGCAGATGTTCCAGCTTCTGACCTGTTACCCGTTTCTATAATTTTTTTATAAGCTTCAAAATTGATTTTACCCAAGCCGACATCCATTAATGTTCCAACAATTGCACGAACCATGTTTCTTAAAAAACGGTCGGCCGAAATTCTAAAAATCAATAAATCATCTTGCTTTTCCCATTTAGCTTCTGATACTTTACAAATTGTTGTTTTAGCATCACTACCCAATTTACAGAAGCTGGCAAAATCACTAATTGAAAGTAAGTAATTTGCAGCAAAATTCATAGATTGAATATCTAATGGTAGTCTAAACTGATATGCCCTTTTTACTTCGAAAGGATTCTTTACAACCACGATACGATATTCGTAGCTCCGCATAGTTGCATCGAACCTAGCATGAGATTCCGGTCTAACTTCATACACTTCATACACTCCAATAGAATGCGGAAGCAAACCATTTAGTTTCGTGAGCAACTTAATTGTATTATGCCTTTCATCGCTATCGAAATGTAAATAATATACACTCGCGTGAACACCGGTATCTGTTCGTCCACAGCCAACAACCTCGGTTGTTTTACCAATTATAACACTTAGTGCCTTATGAACTTCTTGCTGAACTGTATTCGCATTTGGCTGTGTTTGCCATCCATGAAATGGTGTACCGTCATAAGCTAGCTTTACAAAATATCGAGGCATGATGCAAAAGTAGAAAACAAGATGTTAGATTAGAGATTTTTAAAAAATAGATTGAGTCTCTAAAATTATTGAGTAAACTTGAAAACATCAAAATGACCAGAATAGGGCTAATATCAGATACTCATGGATTTATCGATCCTAAGGTTTTTAAACACTTTGCAGAATGTGATCAGATATGGCATGCTGGTGATTTTGGTAACATCGCTACTTCTGATCAATTATCTGAATTCAAGCCTCTTCGTGGAGTTTATGGAAATATTGATGGGCAAGATATAAGAATTGTTCATCCAAAAGATCAACGATTTTTATGCGAAGATATAAAGGTCTGGATGACTCATATTGGTGGATATCCTCATCGGTATTCGAAAGGAATTCATGATATGCTAATTAAAAATCCACCAGATATATTCATTTGTGGTCATTCACACATTTTGAAAATTATATATGATAAAAAGCTAAACCTTCTGCATTTGAACCCTGGAGCTGCAGGAAATAGTGGATTTCATAAAGTAAAAACGTTACTTCGTTTTTCCATCACTGGAAAAGAAATTAAAGACATGGAAATTATTGAAATGGGTAAAAGAGGTTGATTAGAAATTGGCGGCATAATTTGCTCAGCTATGTATATGCAGTATCTCTTTTATTTTGAGCAAAAAACATTTACCTCAGCCTATCTACAGACTTAACCAAATCTTCATCTTTCCTAATCGCTTTACTTGCTAAGAAAGACAATACCATTCCAATTACTGGAAGGTATATTCCTATCGCGTAAGTTGGTTTTTCATCCCCTAATTCTGTTGCTGTACCGTCTAAATAAAGAAACATTGCAAGCGCTAAAATAGCTGCTTGATTAATCATACTTAGCGTACATAATTTAATTTGAAGCTTTCTGTTTTTAAAAGTAAAAATACCAGCTAATGCAACCAATAAACCAAAACCTATAACTATCGCAAGAGGATAAGTTTGTTTCAATACTTCCTTACTGCTAGATAATTCAGTCGCAGTTAATGTGAATGCTGAAATTGTGCCAAAAGGGACAAGAAATAAGACAACCCCTATTATTGCAACACCACTTAAATAAACCGATTGTATTCTTTGAATCATAATTAAATTCTTTAGACAAAGATATCAATTCAAGTGCGGTTATTTTAAAAAAAAAAGTAACTTTTAGCCTTTTCTGCTCATA
This sequence comes from uncultured Flavobacteriales bacterium, assembly GCA_905480125.1. Taxonomy (GTDB): domain Bacteria; phylum Bacteroidota; class Bacteroidia; order Flavobacteriales_G; family NORP312; genus NORP312. The sequence continues at coordinate 5,277 of CAJQPE010000086.1, forward strand.
ATTTAGTATAATTGCGCTAATCTTCTCAGGAAAATTGTTGTTTCTGAGACTCAGAGCTCACTTAATTTATCATTTTACTCCCGAATTTTAAGGATTACAATTTCACATTACTTATAATTACTTTCACAAAGAATGTACGACATTTTAGAATTAAACAATAAGCTTGTTGCTGAGCTTAAAGACATTGCTAAAGAACTCGAAGTCAAAGGCTTTGAGAAATTAAAAAAACAAGACCTAGTTTATCAGATTTTGGACCAGCAAGCAGTTGCACCACAAAAACTTGAGGTTAAAAAAACTGAAGTTCCGGTTAAATCAGCTATAAATGAAACTTCAGTGGCTAAGTCTAGTGGTTCGATAGAAAAAAATGATTCTAAGCCAGAGGCCTCTGAAAACCAAGAAGTGCCGAAAAAACCAAGAAAAAGATCTGAAGTTTTAAAAGAATTAGGAAGAGAGGAAACAGCTCTTACAAAAAAAGAAAAACGACAAGCTCAAAACAAAAATTCAGAGGATAAAAATGAGCAGAATTCTATAAAAAACTCTGTAGAACCAAACATTCCTAAAAAAGAACAACAAGAAAAACGGCAGCCAAAACAAGAAGAATTTATTTACGATTTCGATGGTGAAGTAATTACAGAAGGTGTTCTTGACACAATGCAAGATGGTTATGGTTTCTTGCGTTCATCTGACTATAACTATTTATCTTCTCCTGATGACGTATACGTGTCTCAATCTCAAATTAAATTGTTTGGATTAAGAACTGGTGACACTGTGCGCGGTTCGGTAAGACCTCCTAAACCCGGTGAGAAATATTTTCCATTAATACAGGTTGCTCAAATCAACGGATTAGACCCGAAGAGAATTAGAGATAGAGTGCCATTTGAGCACTTAACTCCATTATTTCCGCAAGAAAAATTCAAATTAACTGGGCATTCAAAAGAAAATATTTCTACAAGAGTTGTTGATTTATTTGCGCCTATCGGAAAAG
>CAJQPE010000087.1 GCA_905480125.1 uncultured Flavobacteriales bacterium
TGTTTCAAACAAAACAGAATTATTAAACTATTTTCGAAATAAGAATTTTGATGTTGTTATAAATCTGGCTGCTGTTCTGGCAAAATCGAATAATTTAGAAGATATAGAGGTCTTATTAGATAATTTGTCAATTACCAATAATCTTGTTGACGGATTGAAAACTTATCAAGATACGCACCTTATCAATTTCTCGAGTTCATCCGTTTACGCTAATTCATCAGGAAATTACAACGAACAAGCTTTAATTGACCCAGCTGAAAATGGTGATTGTTTATATGGCCTTTCAAAATTTAATTCGGAAATTTTGTTCAGGTATTTACTAAAAAAACATGAAATAAACGTTACTAATCTTAGAGTGCCGATTGTCTATGGTGAAAAGATGGATAAAACCCGAATACACAAAACATTCGAGTCGGAATTGAAAGAAAATAACACGATATCCATTTGGGGAAATGGCGAACGTGTAATTTCTCATATATGTGTAGATGAACTAGTTGCAAAGGTTGATAAAATTATTACGAATAAAATATATGGTACATATAATTTAATGGGAGAGTCCATCTCCTTAATAAAACTAGCAGAACGTATCATTAACAAAAAAAAGGGGGGAGATAGCAAAGTTGTTCTGGTTGATAAAGGAAGTAAATCTAAATTTGTGTTAGATGGAACACAATTAGATAAATTACTAAATGATTAAACACATTAAATTCATATTATTTTATCCTAAAATAGGGCCGGATATGTATTTAACGCATTGGCTGCTATTCTTCAAGCCTTTAAGGTTGTGGTTTCAACAAAAAAAAATTTCAAAAATTTCAAAAACAGCTGATATCCGTCCTTATTGCACAATACTAGGAACACAAAATATTGAAATAGGTGAAAGGGTGATTATACCTCCTGGAACTTTGTTGTCAACCTGTCCTAATAACAATGAGTCAACAATTACGATAGGGGATGATGTGCTTTTTGGTCCTAACGTATCTGTGTATAGTAGTACGCATAATTTTGATAATGCAGAAGAACCAATCAAAAACCAGGGTTATTCCGTCAGTAAAGTCGTGTTAAAAAAGGGCTGTTGGTTAGGAGTTAATTCTGTGATAATGCCAGGTATTACTATTGGGGAAAATGCAGTTGTAGGTGCGAATTCAGTTGTAACGAAAGATGTTCCGAATTATGCTATTGTTGTTGGATCACCGGCAAGAATAATAAAATATACAAATGGATAAGACACTTATTATAGCAGAAGCTGGGGTTAATCACAATGGAGAAATTGGGATGGCTAAGGAACTTATTGATATTGCTTCAGAAGCGAAAGCTGATATAGTTAAGTTTCAAACTGCAATTCCTGAGCTTGTGGTTTCATCAAACGCAGGAAAAGCAGAATATCAAAAAAGACAAACAGGAGAAGGGTCACAGCTTGATATGATCCGAAAAATCCATTTCGAGTTGGATGTTTACAAAGAGTTAAGAGATTATTGTATTAAAAGAAAGATTAAATTTTTATCATCTCCTTTTGATCATATTTCTATCGATTTCTTAAATGATTTAGGAATGGATATATTTAAGATTCCCTCTGGAGAAATAACAAACAAGCCATATTTAGAGCATATAGCAAGTATAGGAAAGTCTGTAATACTCTCCACGGGAATGTCTGAAATTTTTGAGATAGAACGTGCTATTAAGGTATTAGAAAACGGAGGGATAGGCAAAAGTGATCTTACAATTTTACATTGTAATACGGAATATCCAACGCCATTTAAAGATGTTAATCTTAATGCAATGGCTACTCTGGCTAAAAAGTTTGGAATAAATGTTGGTTATTCTGATCATACTTTAGGAATTGAAGTGCCTATAGCGGCAGTAGCTATGGGCGCCACGGTTATCGAAAAACATTTTACATTAGACAAGTCATTGGAGGGACCTGACCATATGGCGTCATTATCTCCATTGGAGCTATCACTTATGGTGAAAGGGATAAGAAATATAGAAAAGGCAATGGGTAGTTCAGAAAAAAAAACCACAATGTCGGAAATGAAAAACCGCGACATAGCGAGACGAAGTATTCACGTAAAAACCGATTTAAAACAAGGGACCGTTATCTCCTCAAAAGATTTAGTAATGAAAAGGCCAGGCAATGGAATTTCTCCTTTTGAAGCAGATAAAATCATTGGTAAAATACTCGCTCGCGATGTAATAAAAGATGAAATATTAAAATTAACTGATATAGTTTGAAAATTACTGTTCTAACAAGTTCACGCGCTGACTATGGCATACTTCGACCTCTAATGGTTAAGTTGAATTCTGATAAAAAATTTGATTTAAGAATTGTTGCTTTTGGTTCTCATAATTCAAAATTTTACGGAAATACAGCCCAAGAAATTGAAAAAGACGGATTAAAGATATTTAAGAAAATAGATACGTTGCTTATAGACGATTCTCCCGGGGGAATATCAAAAGGAATCGGTCTTACCTTTGCTAAATTTGCTGAATTCTGGTCAGAAAATGTGTCAGATTTAATTCTTTGTCTTGGCGACAGGTATGAAATGTTTGCTGCTGCGGGAGCTGCTCTTCCTTTTAACATGCCTATAGCGCACATTTCCGGTGGAGAAATAACCGAAGGTGCTATTGATAACATTTATAGAAACTCTCTATCGTTGATGGCCACTTATCACTTTGCATCAACCGAAATATATCAAGATAACATAGTTCAATTATGCAGAACCGACAAACATGTCCATAATGTAGGTGCGTTGAATTATGATAATTTGGTTTCAATGAATTACTATTCTATCGAGGAGTTTAATCAACAATTTGAAATCGATTTAAATCAAAAAACGATTTTAATCACTTTTCATCCAGAAACAGTATCCTTTGAAAGAAACACAGAATATGCGGAACAATTAATTTTGGCGCTAGAAGAATCAGGAGGATATCAACAATTGATAACAATGCCGAATGCAGATACTAACGGTATGATTATCAGGGAAAAATTAATTGATTATTCAAAAAACACCACTAATAGAGTTCAAATAGTAGAATCTTTAGGGTGGAAAGGATATTTATCGGCTATGAAGCTCTGTAGTTTTCTCTTGGGAAATACCTCTAGCGGATTTGTTGAGGCATCTTTTTTTCCAAAAAACGTAATAAATCTAGGAAGTCGTCAGAAGGGAAGGATATTGACAGATAATATTTTCTGTTGTGAAGTTGAAAAAAATCAAATATTAAACGCTATTTCAAAAGTTGCAAAAAAAACTACAGTTGAAAAAGTAAATTTATATGGTGACGGCGATGCATCAAGCAAAATTATGGCTATTCTTGCTGAAATTACTAAGAAATGATGCTTTGTCACAAGAGAAAAATGTTAATATCATTTCTTTTAAAGCGCATAAAAGTAGATAATAAAATGATTTAACTTTTATGACAGAATTAAAATTTAGAATCAATAATATTTTACAAGTGTTCTGTAAATAAGATGGTAGATTACTCCACATATGTAATTTCTATTGATACGAAAGTAAAAACTGCTTTACAAAGACTGAATTCTTTATCAGGAGGAGCTATGACACTTTTTGTTGTTAAAAAAAATAAATTACAAGGAACTCTTACAGATGGCGATATTCGGAGAGCTTTACTTAAAGGAAAGTCAATTGATTCTACCGTTGACAAATTTATGTTTCGAACACCTTTTGTCTTAGTTAATAAAAATTTCAGTCTTGTAGATATTCAAAAAATCAAGAAGAAAAATTTAGTCTTAGTTCCTATCGTAAATCAACAAAATGAAATTGTACGAGTAATAGATTTTTCTAAAAAGAAGTCGGTTTTACCTGTTCGAGCCATTATTATGGCAGGAGGAAAAGGAACAAGACTCAAACCACTAACCAATTTAACTCCCAAACCATTGCTCCCCGTTGGCAACAAACCAATTATCGAACACAATATAGATAGATTAAGTAGTTACGGAATTAATCATATTAGTATTACAATAAATTACCTCGGCAATAAAATTGTAGAATATTTTGGTGAAGGAAGACACAAAGGGATTGAAATTGAATACATAGATGAAAAAGGAAAATATTTAGGAACTATTGGTTCGCTTTCGTTGATAAAGAAATTTGATTTTCCAGATTTACTAATAATGAATTCAGATTTGTTTACGAATGTTGATTTTGAAGACATGTATAAGTATTTTAAAGATAAGAACGCAGACATGTTGATTGCAGCGGCACCATATAGTGTTAAAGTTCCTTATGCTGTTTTAAAAACGGAAGGGGATGAAATTATTTCATTTCAAGAAAAGCCAACATACACTTACTATTCTAATGCAGGTATTTACTTCATAAAATCAAATCATTTGAAAAACATTCCGCAAAGTGAGTTTTATAATGCGACAGATTTGATTGAAAAACTTATAGGTGAAAATAAAAAAGTAATTTATTACCCAATAGTCAATTACTGGCTAGATATTGGTAAACATGAAGATTATGAAAAGGCGCAGGAAGATGTTAAACATATTCAGTTTTAATGGATAAGTTTAGAATTATTTTGTGAAGTGTCTTTATCTAATACCGGCAAGAGGAGGGTCAAAAGGGATTCCAAAAAAAAACATTAAACTATTTAATGGAAAACCACTCATTCATTATTCAATTGAAATTGCAAAAAAGCTTACTCACAGCAAAGACATTTGTGTCTCGACTGATAGTGAAGAAATTAAAACAATAGCTGAACAAACAGGAATTAACGTTCCGTTTATTAGACCTGCAGATTTAGCAACAGATAAAGCGGGATCAAGCAATGTGATAAAACATGCTGTAGAGTTTTATAAAGCTGGAGGGGTCAATTATGATGCAGTAATTTTGCTGCAACCAACGTCACCTTTTAGGTTAATAAAACATGTAAAGGAGGCTATAACAATTTTTGATGATGATTTAGATATGGTTTGTAGTGTTAGCGAAAGTAAGGCAAACCCTTATTACAACTTGTTCGAAGAGTCATATAATGGGATGTTAGAGAAATGTAAACAAGCTAGTTACACGCGAAGACAGGATTGCCCTCAAATATATGAACAAAATGGGTCAATATATGTTATTTCTGTGAAGTCTCTGTTAACTAAAGGAATGACAAATTTCACTAAAACCAAAAAATATGTGATGAATGATATATATTCGTGCGACATTGATACACCTGAAGATTGGGATTATTGTGAGTATTTATTACATCATAGAAAAGTGAAGTATGAGTAAAAAAGTATTAGTTACAGGTGGAGCAGGTTATATAGGATCTGTTCTTGTTAGAATATTACTGAACAGGGGTTACTTTGTACGAGTTATTGACAACCTTTCATTTGGGGGGGAGTCATTGGTAGATGTTTTTCCTAATCCGAATTTTGATTTTGTTAGGGGAGATCTTCGTAATGAAAATGATTTATCAAAAGCTTTAGATGGAATAAATTACGTATGTCACTTAGCTGCAATAGTTGGTGACCCTGCTTGTAACAAATTTTCTAAAGATGCCCATGAAATAAATTGGGATGCCTCCACTAACCTATTTACCAAATGTGAAGAGTTTGAGATTGAAAAATTCGTATTCGCCTCTACCTGCAGCAATTATGGAAAAATGAGCGACCCTAAATCTTATGTTGTTGAAGAATCTAAATTAAATCCAGTTTCACTGTATGCTGAATTAAAAGTCAAATTCGAAAAGTTCATATTAGATACTAAAAAATCTTCTGACATAACAAAAACGGTACTTCGGTTCTCTACAGTTTATGGAGCCTCTCCTCGTTTACGATTTGATTTAACTGTCAATGAATTCACAAGAGACGTTTCTTTAAAGGAAGAATTATTAATTTTCGGAGAACAATTCTGGAGACCATACTGTCACGTTTACGATTTAGCAAATTCAGTTTGCTTGGTCTTAGAGTCTGAAAAAGATTTGGTAAACAACCAAGTATTTAATGTAGGTGACACCTCTGAAAACTATACTAAAAAAATGCTGGTTGATGAAATTGGAAAAATCATTCCCAGTATGGTGGTCAAATACGTAGAAAAAAACGAAGATCCACGTGATTATAGAGTTAATTTTAACAAAATCAGCGATGTTCTGGGGTTCAAGATTACTCGAACTGTGCCACAGGGGATAAAAGAAATTGATAAAATAATAAGTTCTGGCGTAATTGCAGATCCAAAAAATCAGAAATATAAAAATATTTAGATGATACCCTTATCTATACCTAATATTTCTGGTAACGAATGGAAGTATGTAAAAGAGTGTTTAGATACTAATTGGGTATCATCAGTAGGTAAGTATGTCGACTTGTTTGAGCAGAAAATTAGCGAATATACAGGGGCGAAATATGCCGTAGCAACATCTAATGGTACTGCTGCTTTGCATATTTCCTTATTACTCTCTGGTGTTAATGAAAATCATTTAGTTATTGTTCCTAATATTACATTCATAGCCTCTGTTAATAGCATTAGGTACACGGGAGCTTCACCAATATTTATTGATGTTTGCCCTAAAACATGGCAAATGGACGTGGATTTATTGAAAGATTATCTGATGAACAAAACACGGCAAGTTGATGGGGTTTGTTTTTGTAATGAGACAGATAAACCAATTAAGGCAATAATGCCGGTTCATGTTCTTGGCAATATGGGAGATATTGAAAAGTTATGTGAGTTAGCAAAAAAATATAATATTACTGTTATAGAAGATTCTACAGAAGCTCTAGGCAGTCATTTTAAGAAAAAACACGCTGGGACCTATGGAAAGTTTGGTTGCTTTTCCTTTAATGGAAATAAGATTCTCACGACAGGCGGCGGTGGAATGATAGTTACTGATGATAAAGTGTTAGCAAAAAAGGCAAAGCATATCACAACCCAAGCTAAATCAGATTCTTTTGAATATATTCACGATGAGGTTGGTTATAATTATAGGTTGGTAAATATACTTGCCGCGATTGGCGTAGCTCAAATGGAAATGCTTCCATCTTTTATTGATAAAAAACATGAAATAGCTAAATTTTATAAAAAAAATTTAACAAAATTCGGAATTCAATTTCCTGAAACAACAAAATACATGTTTCAAAATAATTGGTTAATAACAATCCATGTCGGTGAACATAAAGCTAAGTTAATAAAGCATCTAACAAAATTGGATATCCAGGTCAGACCGTTGTGGAAACCTATGAATGAATTATCTATGTTTAAACAATGTAATTATGTTAACAATGATAATATTTCTCAAGCATTATATGCGTCTTGTATAAGCTTGCCTTGTTCTACGAATATTAATAAAAAAGATTTGCAGTATGTAGTTGTAGCTTTTGAACAATACTATAATAAACTCTTGTAAATTCTTATTTAATTATAGGCTCTGGCTTGGTTAATAAAATATGCCTTAAATTAACCTTTGCCCTAATTGCGCTTAAATTTTATTCTTTTCCTGGAACCACTGCTCCCTCTACTCGGTCTTTTTTGATTTGAGTTATCTCCTCCACCGGAACTTCTATTTCTATTTCCTTTTAATCTATTTTTCCAATTTTGGTTGCCTCTATGCTGCGGCTTATCCCCTTTTTCAGAAGGAGAATTACTAGGCTCAAATCCTTCAATAATTTCAGTTTTCAGCGTCTCACCTAACAAACGTTCAATTCCTCTAACATAATCAACCTCATCGGCACTAACCAATGAAAGCGCTTCGCCACTTGCTCCTGCCCTGCCTGTTCTGCCAATTCTATGTACGTAATCTTCTGGAACATTGGGCAACTCAAAATTAATTACGTGCGGTAATAAAGGGATATCTAAGCCACGAGCAGCAATATCTGTCGCTACAAGCACCCTGATACTTCCTGCTTTAAAACCTGCTAAAGCCTTTGTTCGGGCCCCTTGACTTTTGTTCCCATGAATTGCAGAAGCGGTAATGCCATCTTTCACCATTTTTTCGCTCAAGCGATTCGCTCCATGTTTAGTTCTGGTAAAAACCAATACCTGACTCCAGTTACCTTCAGAAATTAATTTAATTATAAGCTTCGTTTTCTGTCCTTTGTCAACCCGAAACGCTTTTTGTTTAACTAACTCTGCTGTAGTATTTTCAGGAGCTGCCTCAACAGAAATAGGATTAGTTAAAAAATCTTGTGCTAGCTTTTTAATTTCTTTCGAGAACGTTGCCGAAAACAATAGAGTTTGCCTCTTTTTTGGAATTAACGCTAATACACGTTTTATATCTCTTAAGAAACCCATATCTAACATCCTATCAGCTTCATCTAAAACCAAAATTTCGACATTAGCTAGCGATAAATGTTTTTGATTATGCAAATCTAAAAGACGCCCAGGTGTAGCGACTAAAATATCAACACCTCTTTTCAACTTAGTAACTTGAGGATTTTGGTTTACCCCACCGAATATTACCATTGACTCGATATCTAAAAAAGCGCTATATGCTTGCACATTGTCTAATATTTGCGCTGCCAATTCTCTAGTTGGCGTAAGTATTAGCGAACGAATAGGTCTTTTTCTTAATTGTGGACCTTTTGATAGAATTTGTAAAATAGGAAGCGTAAAGCCTGCTGTTTTCCCCGTTCCCGTTTGTGCAGATGCTAGAACGTCTTTGCGCTCTAAAACTACCGGAATACACTTCGCTTGTATTGGAGATGGTTCAGTATAACCCTGTTTGCTAACTGCCTTTAGCAGCTCTTTTTCAAGCCCTAATGTATTAAATGACATAATATATTGTTTGTGAAATGACAACCAATAAAGACATCATTTCTAAGTTAAATACAAAGGTAATTCATATCAACGTTATCTCTATTTATCTAGACTGACTTGTTAACAACACATTCCTACTTACTTGACAAGCTAAGTATTATCATTTATTTTTGTTAAATACTAATTATAATTATGGGATTATCAAACAACGATACTTTTAAAAAGCTCCGAGTAGCACATAAGCTTAGAGACGATGAAATCGTAAAAATCTGTGCCTTAGTCAATTTCACTGTTAGTAAAAGTGAGCTTGGCGCTGTGTTTAGAAATGAAAATCATGAAAAATATATGCCTTGCGGAGACCAACTTTTACGTAATTTTTTGGATGGATTAATTATTCATTTGCGCGGTCCAAGACCACCTAAAGAGAATAAAATAAAATTTAATAGGAACTGATAATCGTATAGCTCTTATCCATTTAAATAAACACTTTCCGATAAAAAGTGTAATTAAAATGCAAACAAAATTATTTTGGGTTATTCGTTACCAAAATATCCAAATTATCAATATCATAATCTGAATAATTTTGCAGTTTATGAAACTGTTAAATTGGTCTTTCCCTTTAAGGGAAGTTGTTTTTACTTCTCAAAATACTCAATGAGTGGTATATCGAATAATAAAAAACAGTTCCAAAGCCAAAAATTAACATAACGTAAAACGGCATGATTCCGTAATCTCCATAACTAAAAGACAAGTATATCCCATAGAAAAAATACAAGATTAATCCCCCCTCAATAAATGTTAGAGGACTAATTACATTAGTTATATAATGATTGCCTTGCCAATTATCATCGTTAGAAATAATGTTGAATTTAGGTGTTCGCACAAATGGCGACTTTTTCCCAATATAACCTTCGACTACACCTATGGCATTATGAAAAGATAAGCCCATAGATATTGCAAGGAATATTGGGAACTTAATCGAAAAAAACAAGAGCGCGACTAACTTATTCTTGAATTTCGTATAATAAGAAACCCAGTAAAATAGTGACAAAATAACAAGACTAATAAAAAATAAAGAACTAAACTTGAAAATATACTGATGATTTGAAAGGTTATGCATAGCAATCAACATTGGAACACTTAACACAGCTAATGAGAGAATACAGATAAACAAAAAACTATTCATTAGGTGAAAAATAGCATGGAGCTTTACTGATAGATTAAGATTATTAGACCGCAAGACTCTTGTCAAGTTTTTACGCGCACACTCTGCAGCACCTTTCGACCAGCGAAATTGTTGAGTTTTAAGCGCGTTCATGGTTGCAGGAAGCTCAGCCGGTGACTCTACTTCTTCAAGATACTTAAACTTCCACCCTTTTAATTGCGCACGATAACTCAGATCTAAATCTTCGGTTAACGTATCCGATTCCCATCCACCTGCAGCTAGGATGCATGATTTTCTCCAAACACCTGCGGTGCCATTAAAATTGATAAAATATCCAGCAGAATTTCTACCTTTTTGCTCAATCGTAAAATGTGCATCTAAAGCAAATGACTGTAAAGAAGTTAGTGTAGAATATCCATTGTTTAAATGCCCCCATCTCGTTTGCACAGCTCCAATTTGATCATCCGCAAAATGTGGAATTGTTTGTGTTAAAAAATCTTTTTTAGGCAGAAAATCGGCATCGAAAATTGCAATATATTTTCCTTTTGCTAGTGCCGTTGCTGCCGCTAATGCCCCAGCTTTATAGCCATGTCTTTTAGTTCTTGTAATATGTATAATGTCAAAACCTTTTTTTCTTACCTCTTTCACTTTATTAGCAACAATCTCAAGCGTATTATCTGTAGAATCGTCAAGTACCTGAATCTCTAACTTTTCAATGGGGTATTCAAAATTGATGATAGATTCTATTAAACGTTCTACTACATATTTTTCGTTAAAAACCGGCAGCTGAATAGTGACAATGGGCAAGTTCAAAGTTGAAATATGAGAGTTAAATGAATCTTTCGAGGCACCTTCAACTTGTCTCTTTTTGCTTTCATCTCTTTTTGCTTTCAAATAGTTTATTATCAAATTCGCTTGCATTAGCGAATACGAGAAAATGAACAAAATAAATGCACCATACAATCCAATCATTAAAAAATAAATAGTTTCCACCTACGCGTATTTAAATAAAGTGAAGATAATTTTATAACCGGCCATTATAGTTCCCTTTAAAGTGCCGGTAATTTTAGAAGTTCCCACCCTTTTGCGATATTTTACAGGAACTTCACAAAAAGTTAATTTATTCTTAACTGCCTTTATTTGCATTTCAACAGTCCACCCATAATCTTTGTCTCTCATGCCAATTCCTAAAAGTTTGTTAAACTTAATTGCTCTAAAAGGGCCTAAATCAGTAAATTGAACTCCATAAATCCACTTTATTAGGGTTATTGCAATTTTATTTCCGTAAATCTGCTGGGGCATCATAGATCCAGCTTCTTTATCACCTAAAGCCCTTGAACCGATTACCATGTCTATGCTATTTCTTAAAATAGGTTCGATTACTTTGTCCAACTCCGAAGGGTAATCTGAATAATCTGCATCTAGAAAAACAAGAATGTCTGGATGATTCCCTTTTTCATTAATGTAATTAATACCCTTTAAACAAGCGCTTCCATAACCTTGACGATCTTCATTAATTACAGTCGCACCTGCAAACATTGCAACTGCAGCCGTGCTGTCTTTTGAATTATTGTTGACTACGACAATTTGCCTAACAAAATCAGGAATATCATTAATAACTGCACCAATAGATTTCTCTTCGTTATAAGCAGGAATAATTACATCTATAACTGGAGATTCATTTTTCATTAACTCAACAAAATAAGTCGAAATTACCTTACGTTTCCTCAAGAGTATATTTAATCGATATTTTTGTAATTAACATTATAATGAAAAGACTACTTTTTATACCCTTATTACTCTGCTTTATCAACATTAGTGGGCAATCAACTGATTTCTTCAATAAGGCTAATCATTTTATGCTACAATATGTAAACTATGGATTAGTTGATTATGAATCAATTCACAGCAATCCAGAATCTTTAAATAAGTTAATAGATGAAATTTCAGCTTTCGACATTGAATTGTCAGATGAAATGACTTTAAAAGCATTTTATATCAACACATACAACCTACTTGTGATCAAACAGATTATAGTGAATTATCCACTTTCATCACCAATGGATATCGATGGATTTTTCAGCAAAACGACTTTTAATGTTGCTTCTAAAAAAATGACCCTAAATCAATTTGAAAACGATATTATCAGGACAGGAATAAAAGATCCTCGTGTACATTTTGTTCTAGTATGCGGGGCACAAGGGTGTGCTCCGCTACCTAGTTTTGCATACAAACCAGAAAATATTGAACAGCTGCTTATCGAACAAACTAAAAAAATCTTAAATGATGGTAGCTTTGTTATATTAGACACACTAAACAAAAGGGTTTCAGTTTCAGAAATATTTAAGTGGTATATCGAAGACTTTACAAAAGAAGGAGAAACAGTTATTGATTACATTAACAGCTATCGGGAAGAAAAAATCCTTTCAGATTATACTGTTAGCTACTACCCCTACAATTGGAAAACAAATTCTCAGTAGTTTAAGTCTTTCTTGCAAAATCTGATTTCAATACCATTGCATCAAATCTGTCAATTTTATATTCCCTGTATGATTAATCCTGCCAATGTAATATTCTTCACCATAGTTCCAGGCACTCCTTAGGAACGGAATTACCCTTGAATGTTAGATTTTGATTGTACAGAGGAAAGAGCTACTGAAATATTCGTAGAAATAGGGTTAACTGCTTGACCGTAAATGCCAAACCAAAAGTTGAAGTTGGGCAGCTAAAATGATATAGCTAGGTGGTTTAGCCCCTTTTTCTGTTTAACAAACAGCTTTAAAACAAGCACTTATATAAACTGGGCATTATAATAGATCTCGAGTATCGTTATAGTTAAATTAGATTCACTCAACATCAAATTAATCCATTACTCTAGAAAGTCCTAGAGCTGCTAGATCATAATCTGGCCGGAGTTTAAGTGTCGCTTTATAATTGATTTCAGCTTTTGCTAACTCACCTTTTTGTTCGTGGCATAAGCCAATATTATAATATGCAGGATAGTACACCTGGTTTAGAGCTATCACTTGCTTAAACCTGATTAGAGCAGAGTCTAAGTCATGATAAACAGTTAATTTAATATACCCCAAATTGTAATAGGCTTGGTAGTTAGATGGGTCTATTTTGATCATCAATTGATAACCTTTTACTGCATTTTCTGGTTGCCCATTTTCTTGTAAAAACAATGACTTATTGTAAATTGCTTCAATACTCGTTGGTTCAATTTGAAGAGCATTATTATAGTAAGCTATGGCCATAGGATCGTTTATTGATGCATAAATCACGCCTAATTGCAAATGAGCATCGTAATAGTCAGGGTTCTGTTCAATTGCAGTTTGAAAACTCGATACTGCTTTTGCTGTATCACCAAAATATTTGTAGGTCATCCCCTTTTGGAAATAGGCTTTCGCATGAAACTTATCAACTCGTAACGCATTGTTAATACTGTTGATTGATTCTTGGTATTTGTCCGAATAGAAATACATTTCAGCCAGCTTTAGATGTGCATCTATATTTTCTCCATCCAATTCGATACTCTTGTCTAGTAATTCTTTCGCCTTTCTAGTTTTCTTTTGCATAAAAAAGATGTCACCTTTTAGTAAATAGAAGTTAGAATTGGCTGAGTCTAAATTAATTGCACGATCTAAATCATTTATCGCGTCTTCAATAGATGAAGCTAATAAATGAAGAGCTGCTCTATCAAAATACAAAACAGAATTATTAGGTTCTTTCTTTATTCTCTTGTTGAGCTCTTGCATTGGATTATTCGATTTCAAAGAATCCATTTTTTGAGAATTAGAGATGATTCCTTGTTGTTCGTTAGTTTCTTTGCACCCTGCAAGAAACAATACAACCGTACACACATATAATAGTAACCGCATGATACAAATATAAAAAGGCTGTTCCAAATGGAGCAGCCCGTTTAATAAATAGAATTCAGCTTTTATTCAGCTTTTTGTGATTTAACTGTAGATTCTTGAAAGCCATTCATGATATTTCTGATTTTACTTTCTAATTCTTCTTTCAATTCTGGATTATCATCAATTAAACTTTTTACAGCATCTCTACCTTGCCCTAATTTAGTTTCTCCATAACTAAACCAAGAACCACTTTTCTTTATTATTTCGTGTTCAACTCCGATATCAATAATCTCTCCTGTCTTAGAAATACCTCCACCATACATTATGTCGAATTCGGCTTTTCTAAATGGCGGAGCCATCTTGTTCTTCACAATTTTAACACGCGTTCTGTTTCCGAGAATTTCATCACCACTTTTGATTTGACCTATTCTGCGAATATCAACTCGGACAGAAGAATAAAACTTAAGTGCATTACCACCTGTAGTTGTTTCAGGATTTGCAAACATAACACCAATTTTTTCACGCAACTGGTTAATAAAAATACAGCAGCAATTTGTTTTACTTATAACGCCTGTTAATTTCCTTAATGCCTGAGACATTAAACGCGCTTGAAGTCCCATGCGAGAATCTCCCATTTGGCCTTCAATTTCTGCTTTAGGTGTTAGCGCTGCCACTGAATCAATTACTAACAAGTCTACTGCGCCTGAACGAATTAGGTTATCTGCAATTTCCAGCGCTTGTTCACCATTATCAGGTTGAGAAATCAATAAGTTTTCAGTATCAACACCCAGGGCTTCAGCATAAAAACGATCAAAAGCATGCTCTGCATCAACAATAGCGGCAATTCCACCTTGCTTTTGAACCTCTGCTATTGCGTGAATCGCTAGAGTTGTTTTACCTGAAGATTCAGGTCCATATATCTCAACAATTCTTCCTTTCGGGAAACCGCCTATTCCTAATGCTGAATCAATTGCAATAGAACCCGTAGAAATAACATCTACATCTTTATCGATTGCTTCATCGCCCATGCGCATTACAGCACCTTTACCGTATACTTTATCCATACGATCCATAGTTAACTGAAGTGCTTTTAATTTCTCTTTTGCTATATCTGCCATTTTCTTTCTATTAAATTATTTAAGACAACATTACCGAACCAAACCGTAATCTATTTACGGTTTAAACAGAAGTTGCCATTTCGGCCAAAATTTGTTCTGTATGCTCCTTAGTTTTTACCTTTTTTATGACTTTTTCAATAATTCCACTCTCACTAATAATGAATGTAGTGCGATGAATTCCGTCATACACTTTACCCATAAATTTCTTTGGACCCCACACACCGTAGTCATTAATTACCTTTTTGTCAACGTCGGCCAACAAATGGAAAGGAAGGTTATGTTTATCAATAAATTTTAAGTGTTTCTTTTCATTATCAGCACTAACGCCCACAACATCATAACCAGTCTTTAAAAGATCGTTGTAATTATCTCTTAAGTTACACGACTCAACTGTGCAACCTGGAGTTAAATCTTTTGGATAGAAATAAAGTATCAACTTTTTCCCAAAAAAATCTGCTAACGAAAGTTTATTTCCATTTTCGTCAACTCCGCTAAAATCTGGCGCTTTATCGCCTTCGTTTAATGTTGTCATAAATTAAATATATCTTACAAAGAAGGTAATAATTAATGGCGTATACAAAATTATTTTTAGGCCCTTTTTGAACAAGCTATTTTGGGATTGGATTATCTAATACGTATTTCAACCCACAGTCTAAACCATAGCGATAATCAATCATAATAGATTCCTTTGAGTGTGAATATGTGCCGCATTTTAGAGGCTCATTAGGTGCAATTTGCGCCACTTTAAGTCCCTTTGGAGGATTCAGCAAAAAATCAATTGAATGGTTATATTTTTCATGACTCAATTCAAAACATTCACTTAACTTTTTATTATCCTTATGATAAATACTGCCAAAATAGTCTACCCAAGTTTGACTTAATTTTAACTCTTTAGGAGCTGTTTGCAGAACCAAAATATCTTTACTGCCAGTTTTATGAGCATACTCTATAGGCAAAGGGTCACTCCATCCCCCGTCCATTAATTCCATCCCATCTATTTGATGAGTTCCTTTGGTCGCAAAAGGTAAAGTCGAAGACGCTATTACAGCATCAACCCAATTTTCTTTATTTGGAGATATATATTCCGGCGTTCCCGAATTTGTATTAGTTGCAACAAATTCGACTTTACAAGTTTTAGAATTAAGCAACGCTTTTTTAAAATCAAATGGCCTCAAGTTTATGGCTACCTCCTTAATATAATCAATATTCATATAGCCTTCATCTTCCCAAAAACGTTTGATATTCAAAAATTGGTCATCTTCAGAAAGAAGTACCATAGCTTCTATACATTGTTTATACTGCCCTCCTAAAAAGTAAGATACAGCCATTGTCCCTCCTGAAACAGCAATATAACGATCAAACGGGAAGTAACTGTTGACTAAAAATGCATCTAAAACCCCACAGCTAAATGCAGATCTAAATCCGCCCCCTTGTATCACTAATGTTTTTTTATGCATGATGCAAATTTATATTGATTTTTGTAACTGGTAAGTAACTAACATGAAAAATGAAACTATCTACTGGCATTGAGATAACACAAGATTTTATTACTCCATTATCGGAGCTAAAATCAAACAACCGGCATTTAAATGGAATACGCTGGAATAAGCCAGAAAATTTTCATATTACGACATATTATTTTGGTGATACATTATCAATAAAGCTGAACGAAATTATTCAAAAATTAGAATCAGTTACCCATCGCCATCCAGCCATAGTACTTGAATATAGGCGACTTGGTTTTTCACCTGGTAAAAACCCAAAAATGTTTTGGGCATATTTTTACCTAAATCCAGAATTTCAAAAACTATGCAACGAAATTGCCAACTCAACTCAATCTACTATGCCTGCTAGATACAAACCGACTCCGCATATTTCTATTGCTCGTTTAAAAAAATCGCATCGTTATTATCAACCCAATTTCGATATAGAGGCCCCTTTATTTTTGAAATCAAACAATTTGTTCTTATGGGAATCGATAGGTAATAAATATAAGTGTATAAAAAAGTTTGATTTAGGTAACACAGATATTACCATGCAATTAAATAAAAGCTAATAATGACAAAAAAAGAAAAGGTAAGTTTTGTGGTATCTAAATTGGAAGAACTTTACCCTAATACTCCAATTCCTTTAAATCACAAAAACCCATATACTCTTCTTATTGCCGTGTTATTGTCTGCACAATGCACGGATGTGCGAGTTAATAAGATTACTCCACTCTTATTCAAATTAGCTGATAATCCCTTCGATATGGTGAAACTGACAATAGAAGAGATAAAAGAAGTGATTCGACCATGTGGATTATCGCCTATGAAATCTAAAGGAATTCATGGTTTATCTCATATTCTTATCGACAAACATAACGGAGAGGTGCCAAAAAGTTTTGAAGACCTTGAAGAGCTGCCTTCGGTTGGACATAAAACTGCCTCAGTAGTCATGTCACAAGCTTTTGGTGTGCCTGCCTTCCCAGTTGATACACACATTCATCGCTTACTATACCGTTGGTCGTTAACGAATGGCAAAAATGTGGTGCAAACCGAAAAAGATGCGAAGCGACTTTTCGATGAAACCATCTGGAATAAACTCCATTTGCAAATCATCTTCTTCGGCAGAGAGTATTGCTCCGCAAGAGGGCACATTGCTTTAACTTGTCCTATTTGCAATGTTGTTGGTCGAAAAAGCTTGTTTGTTTAACTTTAGGAATACAAATTCTCTGGTGATATTTTTTTGAAATATTGTCATTAAAAACAAACAAAAAATAACAAAAATCTGTTTTTCATCTCATTTTCGACACTTTTGCATTTATGAAGCGGAGCATTACTGTTGGAAAAAGTGTAAAATATGGTTCATACGCAATATTGCTGATAATACTATCTGTTATTATACACAGCTACTATTATTATTTATACGTCCCTAGTTCGACATTTAACAAAATAAAAAACCAACAATATGATGTTATAATAGTGCCGGGCGTACCTTATGATGCTAATAATTGGAGTGTTTTTCTAAAATGGAGGATTCACTGGTCAGCTTTTTTATTCAAACAAGGAATTACGAAAAACATTATATACAGCGGAAGTGCTGTGCATACGGAATACGTAGAAGCCAACATAATGAAATTGTTTGGTGAAAAATTAGGAATCCCTTCTTCCAAAATAATTGCTGAAGTTGAAGCTGAGCATAGCACAGAAAATCTATATTACTCCTATATAATAGCGAAAGCCAGAGGGTTTAAAAAAATTGCTTTAGCAACCGATCCTTTTCAATCTGACATGCTAGATGATTACATTGTAAAATACAATATGGATATTGATTTAATACCGATAGTATACAGTATTGCTGACACCATAAACATGTTTGAGCCAAAAATAAAATTCCAAGATGAATTCATTAAAGGCTTTACACCCCTTAGTGAACGTGAAAATTTAAACGAAAGATTAAAGGCCACAAGAGGAGAAAACATTGACTGGAACAAAATCAAAAACTTATAGCTACTTAGAAACAGTTTTATTGCTTCGTGGCTAAATGAATATATATTTGTAACAAATGAATTTCTCTATGAAACACTTATTGTTCATCTTACCCATCACTGTAATTTTTTTCTCTTGTGGCAATCCAGAATTAGAAAAAAAATTACAGCAACTTGAAAAAGAGAATGCAGAACTTAATGCAGAACTAGAAAACGAAGTTTCTGACAAGGAAGAAGTTGCGATACAATTTAATAAAAAGATACAAGAAATAGAAGAAAGCATTAACGAATTAGATCTACAGCAAGGCGCGTTAAAAATTGATCTTCTTGGAGGTATTGAAAATACTGAAACTAGCAAAGACAGAATCCTAATTAAAATTCAGTTAATCAATACTATGCTGGAGCAAAACAATTCTAAACTTAGAAGTTTAGCTGAGCAGCTTGCAAAAAGCAATTATAAGATTGTCGGTTTGCAGCAAAGCATAGAAGAACTGCAAGAACGTTTAGCAAATAAGGATACAGAAATTGCAGGCTTAAAAAAGGA
Source organism: uncultured Flavobacteriales bacterium (assembly GCA_905480125.1). Taxonomy (GTDB): domain Bacteria; phylum Bacteroidota; class Bacteroidia; order Flavobacteriales_G; family NORP312; genus NORP312. Next base: position 18,859 of record CAJQPE010000087.1, read on the forward strand.
GCTAGTTGAGTTAAACTATGAAATAGATGATTTAAACGTTACAGTAGATAGTTTAACATTTATAGCGGAATTGCAAAAAGAAGTATTGCAAATTCAACGAGATGAACTAGAAACAGCCTATTACTGCTATGGCACAAAAAAGGAATTAAAAGAAAATAACATAATTACGAGAGAAGGTGGTCTAATCGGCTTAGGGAAAACGACAAAGTTATCTAAAGATTTCAATCAAGAATATTTTGAAAAAATCAACATCAAACAGATTACTGAGATACCACTGGCGATTAAAAAAGCTAAAATAATTACTAACCACCCAAGCGAAAGCTATGAACTTGTTGGAGAAGAAAGGGTTGAAAAATTGATTATTACAGATGTCGATAAATTCTGGGAAGCATCTAAATTTCTTGTAATTGTTGTAGAATAAATGACCACAGTAACCCCTTATAATCAAACTGAAAGCAAAAAAGCGCAAGTTGCTGAAATGTTTAACAATATCTCGCAGCGATATGACCTACTGAACCACATTTTATCGATGGGTATAGATATTCTTTGGAGAAGAAAAGCCATTAACTTATTGCAAGAGGTTAAACCCAACAGAGTACTCGATGTTGCTACCGGAACAGGTGATTTCGCAATCGAAGCATTACGACTTAAGCCGGCTAAAATTACTGGAATTGATATTTCTCGAGGAATGCTAGACATGGGTAAAATCAAAATGAAAGATAAAGGCTACGATAGCAAAATAGAAATGCTATTAGGTGATTCAGAAAACCTCCCTTTTAATGACAATATGTTTGATGCAATTACTGTGGGTTTTGGCGTTCGAAATTTCGAAAACCTTGAAAAAGGAATTGCAGAAATGCACAGAGTACTCTCAGAAAAAGGTAAGATTGCGATTCTCGAATTTTCAAAGCCTAGAAAATTTCCAATTAAACAGTTGTACAATTTTTACTTTTTGAAGGTACTCCCAACTATTGGAAAATTAATCTCTAAAGACCCAAGGGCTTACACCTATCTACCAGAGTCTGTTAAGGCTTTTCCTGATGGAGAAGACTTCGTTTCAATTATGGAAAAGTGTGGCTATAACGAAGTAAAACAAATTACTCTTACCTTTGGAATTGCATCCATATACGTGGGCAAGAAATAAATCGCATTACAATCCGTTTTGTAGCTTTGCCTCTAAGATTTTGAAATACGCACTTTATATAATTGTAGGACTTTTGTTAAATAACTCAAGTGGTTTTTCTCAAATAAAAAGGAAAGGCAAATCCGCCAAGGGTACGCCCTTATTAAATCTAGAAAAGTTCGACCGAAAAAAAATGCATTTCGGATTTGCGCTCGGTTTCAATACAGCAGATTTTATTATGGAAACCAACCTTAACGATACACTTTTTAAACTAGAATCGCAACGGCAAAGTGGCTTCAACCTCGGTATTATTACCGATTTACACATGGGGCCATACTTCGATTTAAGATTCATTCCTACCCTAGCTTTCGCCCAAAGAAACTTAGAATATACCTACCTATTTCATGATGCAGAGCAACTCGAAGTTCTGACAAAGGAAGTGGAGTCAACATTCCTCAATTTTCCTTTAAATCTCAAATATCGTTCGGTCAGGCAAACAAATTTTGCAGCCTATATAATCGGTGGTGCAAGTTATAGTTTCGACCTTGCCTCTCAGCATAAAACAGACAATAAAAATGCACAACTCGGGGATGTTGTTGTTAAACTAAATAGACATTCATACTTATGGGAGATAGGAGTTGGTTTCGATTTCTTTTTAGAATATTTCAAATTCTCCCCAGAGTTAAAAATGTCATATGGATTCAATAATGTTGCTATTATGGACAACACCATGTTTTCAGAGCCCATAAATAGCTTGAAATCAAAAATTTTTACCCTTTCCTTTAACTTTGAAGGATAATGCAAAAAGAAGTAGTTCTCATTCTAACGCCAAGTCAAGCTGACGACTCGAATGAAATAAAAAAAATCGCGGCATATTCTCTTTCTATTGATGTAAAAGATGTTTCATTTGTTCAGCCTATTAAAAAATCATTGGATGCGCGAAAACACCCTGTTAAAATTAGGTTAAAAGCATTAATTTTTTTCAATGAACCAGCACCAGAAGCAACCTCAGTAATTAGAGAATATCAAAATATCGAAGACAAAGAGGAAGTTATAATTATTGGCTGCGGGCCTGCAGGGATGTTTGCCGCATTAAAGCTGATACAACTAGGAAAAAAACCAATTATTTTAGAACGCGGGAAAGATGTAAAATCGAGAAGAAGAGATATTGCTGCCATTAACAAAAAACATATAGTTAATCCAGATTCTAATTATTGTTTTGGAGAAGGTGGTGCAGGAACCTATTCTGATGGAAAATTGTACACCAGATCTTCTAAACGAGGAAGTATTAAATCTATACTAGAAACCCTTGTTGCGCATGGAGCCAAAGAAGATATTCTATATGAAGCACACCCTCATATCGGCACCAATAAATTACCAATATTAGTTCAAGCTCTGCGCGAGTCGATAACAAATGCTGGTGGAGAAATTCATTTCGACACTAGGGTAACTGATTTCGTTCTCGAGGGAAAAACAATTAAAGGTATTAAAACACTCAAAGGTGATAAAATTAAAGCAAAAAATGTAATTCTAGCCACAGGGCATTCAGCTAGAGATATTTATGAATTACTTCATGAAAAGGAAATATTGATAGAATCAAAACCTTTTGCAATAGGTGTTAGAGTTGAGCACTCTCAAGACCTGATCGACTCAATCCAATATCATTGCGAAGCTAGAGGCCCCAATTTGCCTGCGGCTTCTTACAGTCTTGTAAAACAAATTGATGATAGAGGTGTGTTTTCCTTCTGTATGTGCCCAGGTGGATTTATTGTTCCTTCGGCCACATCACCGGGTGAGGTTGTAGTAAATGGAATGAGCCCGTCTAAGAGAGATTCTAAATATTCCAATTCTGGAATTGTAGTTGGTATTGAAGCTGAAGACGTTCAGCATTATGCCAAATCTGGCCCTTTAGCAGGATTACAGTTTCAAAAAGAAATCGAACAAATGGCTTTTAAAGCTGGAGGCGAAACTCAAACTGCACCAGCCCAGCGACTAGTTGATTTTTGCACAGGTAAATTATCGAAAAACATGCCAGAAACCTCTTACCAGCCCGGAGTTGTCTCTGCTCCACTGGATAAGCTTTTACCTACTGGTATTTCTTCTCGTTTACAAGGTGCATTCAAATCATTCGGGCATAAAATGAAAGGATATTATACCAATGACGCGCAAATTATTGGTATTGAATCACGAACCTCTTCCCCTGTTCGCGTTCCGCGTGGCAAAGAAACACTTGAGCATCCGCAAATTAAAGGGTTATACCCTTGTGGAGAAGGAGCTGGTTATGCTGGTGGAATTGTTTCAGCAGCTATGGATGGAGAAAGAGTTGCTGCACTAATTAGGTAAGTAATATTGAATCTAGTATTTTAGTTGTAAATTGTTCCTAATTTCATCTATGATCCGACTGATACATATTCTGATATTTCTCCTGGTAAATGTTCAGGTATTTGCTGAGAACAAGAAAGATAGCATTAGGGTTGAAGCGCTGCTCCGCAGTAGTAAATCATTTTTGACAGTGAACGCCGATAGCAGCCTAACATATGCTACCATTGCTCTCCAGCTATCCGAACAAAATAAGTTAAACAGTTTACTAATTAAGTCCAAATTTCTGATTGGTAAAAACTTGCAAAACAAAGGGAAGCATCAGGAAGCATTAGATGTTTACATTCCACTGCAATTACAATTAATACAAAACGATAAAAAAGAAATTCTAGAACTAGAGTTGTACACAGAAATAGCAGACTGCTATAGTGATTTAAAAAAAACGGTTAAAGCACTGGAGTATTTATTTCTAGTGACAGATCTACTAAAAAAAGATGTAAAATCTAAAGCAAACGATTACCTGTTAGCAAATGTCTACACTTCCATTGCTATATCTTATGGAAAATCGGGCAGACATGAACAAGCGGTAGATTTCGTAAAAAAAAACATTGAAATCTATGCTAGATATGACGACAAATCCAACCTAGTAAAAGACTACAATAATCTCGGGTACACCTATTTTAGGCTAGGTCAATACGATGAGGCGGAAGACAATTTACTAAAAGGATACGCTTTAAATGAACAAGATGGCTCAATAAATGAAA
>CAJQPE010000088.1 GCA_905480125.1 uncultured Flavobacteriales bacterium
TAAAAAGGTGTAGCAAAGTGCAAGTGGTTCAGCATCTATATCAGCAACAGGAATGTTTACATAAACAATCTCATTGTTTCCAAAAGGATCTTCATCACCACGAACAGCAAGTCCTGGTTCAAAATCTCTTTGATAAACTAAGTGCACTTCAGTATCGGTAGCAGCAAGAGAAGCAAATACGCACTCACCAAGACCACCTGCGCTTGTTTGCGGTGTTACATCAACTTGTTGGGTCCATGAACATCCTTTGTCGCTAGTTTTAGTAATATAGATGTGTCGGTAATTTTGAAGACCTTGATCGATGGTCTCCATATAAACAGAAGCAGCAACATAAATATCACCATCATCTCCTAAAGACATATGCGGAATACCCGAAAGTGAAGTGAAATATTCACCACCAGTCCATACACCTGATGCAAATGATACACCACCTATTTGTTGATCACCATCTAAATCTAATGCTGCCATAATAAGCACAGCAGCGTTGTCGCCCATACTTTCGTTCCAGTACATAAGACCGTTAGTTGCTGGGAAAGTACTCCAACTGTCATCTCCGGGAGTATTATCTATATATCTCATGTTACCATACGTTATATGAACCATCCCATTTTCATCAATAATCATTGCCCCCGATCCATCTGTAGCATTTAATGTGTCAGCATTACCGTCACCGTCAGCATCAGAAATTCCAATTGGACCTAATGCTTGGTTGGTGTTATTAGATCCAGCATCGTAATCAAAACCATGGTTAACTATAGAATTCCATTCCCAGGTATCACCATTGTCAGTAGATTTAGCCAAAATGGTAGGAACCATATCTCCCCAATATGCAACAGCAACAATACTATCTCTTACTTGAAGCGTATAGTTATCACCAGCCATAGTAGAATAGTTAGAAGCATCTAAACCAGGAATAAATTGCTCAGAAATGTCCCAAGTTAATCCCCCATCTTGAGAGCGATAGTATAATAATGCCCCATCAACACCATTAAAAATGCCTCCACCAAGACCACTAGGTGACCTTAAAGAAACATGGTGAATAATTGAACCGCCGTTAGTTCCCATTCTGTTCCAAACCTGGTCTCCAGTGTTTAAATCAGTCTGAGCCCAGCTTGCCGAACCAGGTCCAGCATTTTGGATCATAGTAAGGCTGCTATTTGGAATATTATGGGCCATGGAAATTTCATTACCATTAACCATATCTATATTGGGCCAACCTGTTTTAGCATTCTCGATTCTTGCTGTTGGTTGTGTTGGCGCAGTAGTAGTAGTGTTAAAATTAGTGTAACCAGTACCACGGTCAGTGGCACCTAAATCTCCTGAGGAGCTATAAGTCCAAACTGCCGAAAGGTTTCCTCCACCATGATTGTGAATACGATCTTGCATTGAAGCATTTGTTTGCAGGTCATAAGTAGTTTCACCTAGAACTATTTCTGTAGATGCTCTTTGAAACGAAGAACCATCAATAGGGTTAGCAGGTCGTTCGCTTGCTGGTTTTGCATCAGTATTGGTCTCGAAACCAGTTATAATTTTTTTGTTAAACACTTTAGCTTGATCCTTTGCAGGGTCTACTTTAGCCATTTTAGTGCCTTGAACAGTTGCCGGAGAAAAAGCCATTTTAGTAACTTGAGCTGTTGTTTGAGCAAATCCATTTAGTGAAAATAGCGTAGCGAGCAATAGAGTTATTTTTTTCATGTTAAAGGGGTTAAGTGGCACAAAACTAGTTGTTTTCGAGGCAAAAACAAAAAACCCGATTTTAACATTTTATGCAAGAAGCCTCTTCCGTTTCTGAAAGAGGCTTCTTAAATTGTTTAATTAAAGTTCGCTTGAGCACATTTAGCTCCGCTCAGATATTTTCTCACCCGCTGCACATGTCACAATCGTCACCATTTTCTGAGGCAACTCTTGCTACTTCAAGCATCGCGCCATACTCTTCAGGCGACATTTCTTCTGTTTTTTTCTCCGCTGGTTGCTTTAATTGAGCTTTATCTACAGTAAACTTAATAGCGTCGGTTGCAGCTTTCGTTCTTAAGTAGTACATGCCGGTTTTCAATCCTTTCTTCCATCCATAGAAGTGCATTGACGTTAATTTAGCAAAGTTTGCGTTTTCTATGTGAACATTCAAAGATTGAGATTGGCAAATATATGCTCCACGGTCAGCAGCCATGTCAATAATAGTTTTTTGGCTAATTTCCCAAGTTGTTTTATAAAGTTCTTTTAGATTTTCAGGAATTTCATCGATGTTTTGCACCGAACCGTTGTTTGCTATTAATTTGTTTTTCAAGCCATCATTCCAGATTCCTAGCTTAACTAAGTCTCTTAATAAATGTTTGTTGATTACAGCAAACTCCCCAGAAAGTGTTCTTCTTGAATAAATGTTAGAGGTGTATGGCTCGAAACATTCGTTATTTCCTAAAATCTGAGATGTAGAAGCTGTTGGCATTGGCGCCATCAACAATGAGTTTCTAACTCCGTGCTTTTTCACTTCCTCTTTTAATACATTCCATTCCCATCTGTCGCTAGGTGTAACATTCCACATATCGTATTGGAAAATACCTTTAGATACTGGGGAACCTTCATATGTTTCATAAGCACCGTCAGTAATAGCCAGATCTTTAGAAGCAGTCATTGCTGCGTAATAGATCGTTTCGAAAACTTCTTTGTTTAATGTTTTTGCTTCTTCAGATTCAAATGGGTATCGTAACATGATAAAAGCATCAGCTAATCCTTGCACACCGATACCGATGGGGCGGTGACGGAAGTTAGAATTCCGTGCTTCAGGAACAGGGTAGTAGTTATTATCAATAATTACGTTTAAGTTTTTAGTAGCCTGGTAAGCTACCTCGAATAATTTGTCATGATCGAATTTACCATCAATCACAAACCTTGGAAGAGCTAATGACGCCAAGTTACAAACTGCAACTTCATCAGGAGAAGTATACTCCATAATCTCAGTGCATAAGTTCGAAGACTTTATTGTGCCCAAATTCTTTTGGTTTGATTTCTGGTTAGCAGCATCTTTATATAACATGTATGGAGTTCCAGTCTCAATTTGAGATTCGAGAATTTTAAACCATAAATCTTGTGCTTTAATTGTTTTTCTTCCTTTACCCGCTTCTTCATACTTCGTATAAAGTGCTTTGAATTCATCACCATACGCGTCTGAAAGACCAGGACATTCGTTAGGACACATTAATGTCCATTCAGCGTTTGCCTCAACTCTTTCCATGAAAAGATCCGACATCCACATAGCATAAAACAAGTCTCGAGCTCTTTGTTCTTCTTTACCATGATTTTTCTTAAGATCTAAGAAATCCATAATGTCCGCATGCCATGGTTCAATATAGATAGCAAAGGAACCTTTTCTTTTACCACCACCTTGATCAACATAACGTGCTGTATCGTTAAACACCCTTAACATTGGCACAATACCATTAGACTCCCCATTTGTGCCCCTAATGTATGAACCCGTAGCTCTTATATCATGAATTGACAGCCCTATGCCCCCAGCAGATTGCGAAATTTTAGCACATTGCTTTAACGTGTCATAAATACCGTCAATACTATCATCTTTCATTGACAACAAGAAACAAGAAGACATCTGCGGCTTTGGTGTTCCGGCATTAAATAATGTCGGCGTTGCGTGCGTAAACCATCTTTCAGACATTAATTCATAGGTTTTCACCGCAGAGTCAATATCTGTTTTGTGAATACCTAAAGAAACACGCATCAACATATGTTGCGGTCTTTCGGCAACTACACCGTTGAGTTTTAGTAGGTAAGATCTTTCTAAGGTTTTAAAACCAAAATAATCATACCCGAAGTCTCTATCGTAAATAATACTCGAGTCTAATACTTCTGCATTGTCTTCGATTACTTTGTAAACATCATCTGCAAGTAATGGCGCTTTTTTATCAGTATTAGGATCTATGTATTCGTATAAATCTTTCATGGTAGATGAGAAAGATTTTTTGGTCGCAGAGTGTAGGTTTGATACAGCAATTCTTGACGCTAATAAAGAATAACCAGGGTGAAGTGTTGTCATAGAAGCTGATACTTCTGCTGCTAAGTTATCTAGTTCAACAGTTGTAACACCATCATACAGCCCTTCAATTACACGCATAGCCACCTTAGTAGGGTCTACAATTGGGTCTAAGCCATAACAAAGTTTTTTGATACGGGCGGTAATCTTATCGAATTTTACCGCTTCTCTTCTGCCATCTCTTTTAATTACATGCATGCTGCTTTGGGTTTTTGTGGGTTTTAAAAGTCTGCTTCTAAATCGAATACTTGGTCTTCAGCATTGCCGGTTACCCCTGCTTTTTGGTATTCAGCAACTCTTTTTTCGAAGAAGTTGGTTTTTCCTTGTAGAGAAATTAACTCCATAAATTCGAAGGGGTTTTCTGCGGTGTAAACTTTAGAACAGTTAAGCTCTAATAAAAGTCGATCAGCAACGAATTCAATATATTGACACATCAGTTTTGCATTCATTCCTATTAAATCAACCGGTAAAGCATCTGTCACAAATTCTTTTTCAATTTCTACAGCGCTCATAATAATTTCTTCAATTCTTGCTTTAGGCACTTTGTTTATAACGTGGTTGTTGTGCAATAAACAAGCAAAATCACAGTGCAATCCTTCGTCTCTCGAGATTAATTCGTTAGAGAAAGTCAATCCAGGCATTAAGCCTCTTTTCTTCAACCAGAATATAGAGCAGAAAGAACCAGAGAAGAATATTCCTTCAACTGCGGCAAAAGCAATTAATCTTTCAGCAAAAGATTCGCTATCTACCCAACGTAGGGCCCATTTTGCCTTCTTTTGAACGCAATCGATCGTGTCTAAAGCATTGAATAGGTAATTTTTTTCTTTGGTGTCCTTAATTAAAGTATCTATTAGTAAAGAATATGTTTCAGAGTGAATATTTTCAATAGCGACCTGAAATCCGTAGAAGAATTTTGCTTCAGAATATTGGACTTCACTTAAGAAGTTTTCCGCTAAGTTTTCGTTTACGATACCGTCGCTTGCAGCAAAAAAGGCTAATACGTGTTTGATGAAGTGTCGCTCGTTGTCATTTAATTTAGCGTCCCAGTCAACAATGTCGGTGGAAAGGTCAATTTCCTCTGCTGTCCAAAAACTAGCTTCCGATTTTTTGTAAAATTGCCAAATGTCATCGTGCTGAATAGGAAACAAAACAAAACGGTCTGGATTTTCTTTTAAAATTGGTTCTTCAACAGCTTCCCCAGAAACAGTTTCTAATTCAGTATTTTTTGGCAAAACAGATTCGATGTTTGGCCCTTGCTCTTTATTAATTGCTTTTTTTTGCTCCATTTTTTCATTTTTAGAGGTTAATATCCCCTGTCGATAATTGATTAGTTATCAAGCAATTACCAGTTTTTATACTGTGTTTCCCAACGTTAGGAGGTGAAAAAAGATTGGTTTGTTGCTTATCTGCGAAACAAAAATTCAAAAAAAGAATCGATAATCTCGGATAAACAAATTAACAATTAACCGAAGTTTTTAACAATCGGAATTAACATGTTAATGTGTATAAATTAGATTCTTTTCGGAAAGGATTAGTGGCGCTCAAAAGTTGTTCAAAGACCAGCTCCTTTTTTTGAGTGATAAAAAATAATTGTTGGTTGAGTCAAGAATTTTGCTTATCAGAAAGTAATTTGTCTGCTTCGCACATTTTTTCATACCACTCTTTTCCAAATTTTCTAGTAAGCGGTTCTTTTAAAAAACGAAAGAGCTGAACTTCTAATTTATCACCGCAGGCGCAAGCAGCCTCACAAATATTCCATGCATGAAAGTTGACAGCATCAAATCGTTTATATTCAGTAACCCGAACAGGGTATAAGTGGCAAGAAATGGGTTTTTTGAAATCTACTTGTCCATCAAGATATGCAGCCTCGATAGCACACTTAGCCACTTCGTTATCATCAAAAAATACATAGGCGCACTCTTTTTGATTCACTAATGGTGTTTCAAATTCCCCATCTTCGCCAATTACATATTTATCTTGGGTCTCAATTGCTTCGATACCAGCGGGCGCCATATACGGTAAAACGTCATCATAAATGCGTTCTAAAATCTCTATTTCATCAACGGAAACAGGCGCTCCCGTGTCTCCTTCAATACAACAGGCCCCTTTGCAAGCAGCTAAATCGCAAACGAATTTTTTCTCGAATAATTCGGTAGAAACTAATGTTTTATCTATTTCAATCATTACTAATGGCTTGAACTGCGAAATAACTATTAAAATTGCAATCTATTACAAAAAGAATATGGCAACAAACGAAGATCAGTTGAAAAAAGTTATCGCTCATGCTAAAGAGTATGGTTTTGTATTCCAGAGCAGTGAGATATATGATGGACTAAGTGCCATCTATGATTATGCTCAAAACGGTTCGGAACTGAAGAACAACATAAAGGAATATTGGTGGACAGCGATGGTTCGTATGAACGAGAATATTGTTGGAATCGATTCAGCAATATTTATGCACCCTACAACCTGGAAGGCTTCGGGCCATGTTGATGCGTTTAACGATCCGTTGATTGACAACAAAGACTCTAAGAAGAGATATAGAGCAGATGTACTAATTGAAGAGTTTATCGGTAAAATAGAAGCTAAAATTGATAAAGAGGTTAAGAAGGGAATTAAACGATTTGGCGATGATTTTGATGTAAAACAGTTCAAAGCAACAAACCCAAACGTGCTTAGAAACCAAGAGAAGATTAAAGCTATTAGCGATCCATTTAAAGAGGCGATGAGTTTGGAGGACTTAGAAGGTGTGCGCCAACTAATTATCGATTTAGAAATTGCTTGCCCAGTTAGCGGATCTAAAAACTGGACAGATGTGCGTCAGTTTAATTTAATGTTTGGCACTGAACTAGGTTCCGTTGCTGGAGATGCCGCTAAAATTTATTTACGCCCAGAAACCGCTCAAGGTATTTTTGTAAATTACCTAAACGTACAGAAAACGGGAAGGATGAAAATCCCTTTCGGTATTGCACAAATAGGGAAGGCGTTTAGGAACGAGATTGTTGCTAGACAATTCATTTTTAGAATGCGAGAATTCGAGCAAATGGAAATGCAATTTTTTGTCAAACCAGGAACGGAAATGGAATGGTATAATCACTGGAAAGATGCTCGAATTAAATGGCATAAATCACTGGGATTAGGTGAAGACGCTTACCGTTTTCATGATCACATAAAAATGGCTCATTATGCTAATGCAGCAACAGATATTGAGTTCAAATTTCCGATGGGGTTTAAAGAGTTAGAAGGGATTCATTCAAGGACCGACTTCGATCTAAAAGCGCACGAAGAACATTCAGGCAAGAAATTGAAGTATTTCGATAATGAAGAGAACAAAAGCTATGTGCCATATGTAGTAGAAACTTCTATTGGTTTAGATAGAATGTTTTTAGCTATACTTTCTAACGCTTTACATGAGGAAAAATTAGAAGATGGTTCTGAGCGTTTAGTATTAAAAATCCCTGCTCCATTAGCCCCGGTTAAAGTTGCCGTTTTCCCACTTACAAAAAAGGATGGCTTGCCGGACAAAGCCAGAGATATTATTGATGAATTGAAAATTGATTATAACTGTCAATATGAAGAAAAGGATAATATTGGTAAGCGCTATAGGAGACAAGATGCGATTGGCACTCCTTACTGCTTAACAGTTGATCATCAATCTATAGAAAATAATACCGTTACCATTAGAGATAGAGATACGATGAAACAAGACCGTGTAGCGATTGCGGATTTATCAAAAATTATTGGGGAGAAAGTAAATTTAAGGAATTTGCTTCGCTAGTAATCAATAATAATAGTCCCTTTTGATTCTATTGGTCCAGTTTTGTGTTCATTAAACCGCGCTCCTTTTGCGGCGAACTCAGCTTTAATGTATAGGTAGTTGTTACTTGTTGTAGAACCTGTAGCGCCAGCTTTAGCCAGGTGAACAATGCCGTATTTGTCTATAGTAACATCTACAACAACACGGCCTTTATTTTCAGTTGCATTAGAAATAGGAGGTGCTTTAACCATTGTACGGTCTTTCATCTGGTATTGAATCATGTATTTTCCAGATTCAATTTTTTTTACCTCTTCTGTTGGATCAAATTTCCCATCGTACGCAATATGCTCATTAAAGAAGATTGAAACGACATCTACGAGCTCGATGGCTTGTAGCATTTGATTAGAGTAGAAACTTAATATGTCATTATTAATAGTCATAACGACCCCTTCCAATTTTTCTCCTGTTTTTAGAACAACGGTATGTTGTGAAATTGAGAAGAAGGATGAAGCGAGAAATAGCAATGCGAAAAAACATTTCATAAAGATAAATTTAGGTCAAAAGCTAATTAGAATAATGTTAGGTCCACAACTCTATTCATGCGATGCTCTTCTTCGGTGCATTCAGCATCATCGCTACACGTATTCTTTAGCTCAGATTCACCTTTCGCTTCTGATTTAATACGGTCTTGAGCGATGCCTTTACCAATAAGATATTGAGCTAATCGTTCACTTCTTTGTTCGGTCATCCAAAGATTGTATTCAGCAGCCCCTCGAGAATCGGAGTGGGTTATTAACTCCACTTTTATATTTGGATTATTTTTCATTATGTCGATTAGCTTATCAAGAGCGGAACGCATTTCTCTAGAGACATAGGATGAGTTTTTAGCGAAATATATTTTAGGTAGTTCGTCTCCTAAACTAGAGTCAGAAATATTACTTCCTTCCATTTCGGAGTCGTCATTATTATCAATCGATGAGATTGCACCATCTTTATCTGCATTTAATAATGCATAGTAGAATTTGTCGTCACCTTTAACCATTTCGACAACCACCTCTCCATTTCTATCTTTTAGTAAAAGAAGATAATCGTTCATATTTCCATCTTCAGATATAATTTTATATATAAACTGTTTATCCGTTGGCAGGTTATGTAATCTAAAAAACCCTTTAGCATCAGTAACGGTTTTCATCAGCACATCTTTGGTTTCGGCTAAATATATTTCGAATGCAATAGGCCTTAACAATGGCAGTGTATCCTTTCTTTTAAATTGCCCAAAAATTGTGCCCGATAAGTCATATTCCACATCTTCTTCATCCATGAAATTAATCATTTCGTTATAATCTGCGTTTAATCGTTTATAGGTATAAATACCATCTTCGTTTTGCTTTAATTGTGCAATGACATTATCATCAGAGTTAAATACAACTAAAGAGACGTCCTCTTCGGTAGCCATTTTAATCATATAATTTTTATCATTGGGCAGCTTATCAAAGCTGAAATTACCGAGTTCATCGGTTGTAGTTTCCTTAACTATATTTCCATCGTCATCAATTAAATAAACAACAAGACCTGCTGCATTTTTACTTGGTAACTTTTCGTAGACAAATTGCCCCGACATTTTTCCATACATACTTCCATCTTCCACTTCCATTAATGCCATAGTCCCCACTTTATCGGCTTCAAGTTTCTTAAAAATGAATTCTCCCTGGTCGTTTGACAATAAATAAACTTCGTTATCTCCATCTAAAATCTTGACAACAATTTCATCATTTCCGCCAAACAATTTCAATTTGTAGTTTCCATCTGGGGGGAGATTTTCGAACTTGAATTGTCCATTTTCGTCGGTAGTTGTTTGATAAACAATGTTTCCCTCATCATCCAATAAGAAAACATCTAACCCGGACGGGTAACCGGTTTTTAAGTGCTTGTATTCAAAAATTCCAGAAATGGATTTCTTTTTCACCCGTGCCAGCACATCTGCATAAAAAATGTCGTCATTTCCGTCTCGATCACTTGCAAAAAAGGCATAGCTCATATCAGGGTTAAAAACAAGGCTAAAGTCGTTACTGTCGCTATTAATAGTTTCGCCAAGGTTTTCGGCAATAGTCCAACTATCATTTTTTAACGTAGAACGATAGATATCCATTCCGCCATATCCGTCTTCCTTCGTAGAAGCAAAGTATAGCTCGTTTTTGAAAAGGTAAGGGAATAATTCATCGGCAGATGTATTTACTTCAGCGCCTAGCATAACCGGTTCTGACCATTGTTTGGCGGAGTCACCTCGCTCGATGTAGTAGATGTCTTTACCGCCCTTTCCTGTAGGGAGTTCCGCAGCAAAATAAAGTCGTTTGCCATTGGGAGAAAGGCTACCATGACCATATGCATAATCTTGTTGAGGGAAAGGAACATCGAATTTGTTCCATTTTCCATTGGTTTTAATAGCGTGATATACATGAAGGTGGTGGTCATCCTTTCTTTTTGCCCTTCGATTCGGAGCCATTGTAATGAAAGCTTCTTTGCCATTAGCAGAGAAGCTTATTGGGCCACAATTGTCATTGATTACGATTTCGTCAGCAAATAATTTTGGCCGGGTATAACCGGTTGAGTCGAGTACTTTGGAAATTGGTATTGTGAAAACATTATAGAAGCTGGTTTTGCTCCAGGCATCTTCACCCAGTGCATGATAATGATAATCTTGATCGGAAGTAAAAATTAAATCTGTTCCCCTAATCACAGGAGCCAGTTCAGAAAACTCAGTG
>CAJQPE010000089.1 GCA_905480125.1 uncultured Flavobacteriales bacterium
AGATTACCACCAAACTGACGATTTTTTTCAAGCACTGTAACTTTATGACCAGCTTTAGCTAAAATAATAGCACACGCCATACCACCCATACCGCTGCCAATTATGACCACATTCATAGAACTACTATATGCTTCAATAGGATTAGCCAACGCTCTTAAATCTCTTTATTAGGTAAATAACATTCGAAGTTCGCCTAGTTTGATCAACAATTTCTACTTCCATGTTGTTTTGTTTCGATACATCAATAATAAAATCTCTAGAGACAAATTCCAAATCATGTTCCGTTTTATTGTATTTCAAAATTTTTGTAGAGAAAAATTCAGTAATTTTTGTACCTATTGTGCGTTTTTTTAGACTTGAGTCTGCATCCCTAACGATAACAATTCCGCCATCATTTAATTTACTGAAAACACGATTCAAAACTATACCTTGTTTTTCTTTTGGCAGATAATGAAGAATATCTAGCAAAACAAAACTATCTGCTTTAGGTAAATCAATTGTAGTGATATCTCCAGCAAGAAATTCTAGATTGGGTCCTTTAGCAGCACAATTTTTAGCAATTTCTATTTTCTCTGCATCATAATCAATTCCAATAATTTCTCGATCTTCTGATAAGTATTGGAGCATAAATGGGAAATAACCAATACCGCAACCAATATCTACTATTGTTCCTTTTTTAGGAATGATTGAATCAAAATATTCATAATTATCTTCTAAGGCTAATTTGATTTTTACGTACCATGGAAAAGCCGGATGTTTGTATATGTAGTTTTTGACTATTTCACTGACGAAATATGATGGCACTTCGACCTCTTTCCGAAGTTTGTCAAATTCATCGCGGCAATATTGACCTATTTCCTTCGCCTTTCTTTTTCCTGTAAGACCATAAGAGGTTTCTCCAAAAGGAATTCTAGGCAATATTTTAACCGTCATTTTACCGCCTTTAACGAAGTTATCTCCCTTTTTCATTACGTGACCAACTCCGTGCAACAAAATCGGAACGATATCCAATTTTAGTTCTTGAGCCAACAAAAATGCACCTTTATGATACCGCTGTATTTTACAATCCGCCTGGCGAGTTCCTTCAGGAAAAACTAAAACTGAGTAGCCGTCTCCAACTTTATCTTTTAATCGATTCAAGCCTGCATCGAACCCTCCAGATACTGGGTAAAAATCAGCCATACGAACAATTGCACCGTAATAAGGATTACTGTATACCCAATCGTTAACTAAAATAATTAATTTTGGATGCATCATTAAGATTAGGGGAATATCAATGTGCGATTGATGATTTGCAATAATGATACAAGGTTTTGAAAAGTCCTCGCTCGATTCATTAATAACAACCTTTTTGACGTTTAATGGGATTTTAATCACCAGTTTCGCAAAAAACATAATAATGTAATGGTAGAATAACTTTCTTTTTTTATTCTTCTTCACAGGGGGAATCAAGAAAATGACCCCCAATAAAGTCATAATAAACGCACCGCCAATAAACACAATAAATATAGCAACAGAACCAATTAAATTTGGCAGCAGCATAGGTGTATTCCCCTTTTCTCTGCGGCTACTGATCATAAATCTAAACAATAAGGGTTGTATTGTAAACGAAACAAAAACAACAGATATAATTCCAATAATTGATAATGTTGCGATAGATTTTAATGCAGGATGTTCAGCTAATATCAAAACTCCTATTCCAACAATTGTTGTGAACCCAGAAAGTAAAATTGACGTTTTATAAGAACCAAGATGTTTTGCTCCGGTTTTATAATCTTGTGTTAACCCTCTAGTAATGAATATGCTATAATCAATACCTAAGCCGAATATAAAGGTCGAAATTATGATATTAAAAATATTGAATTTTATATCCATCGCGCCCATTAAACCTAATGTCCAAAACCAACTTAATGCCATCGGAATGAATGTGATAAGGGCCAATTCTATTCGACCATAAGCTATTAGAAGAATTAAGAAAACAATGACTAATGATACTTTAACTAACCTGGAAAAATCCTCTGCCAATATCGAAATAAATTTCTCTGTAATGTATTGCTTGTCTACTACTGTAACATCTTCGATATTTTCTAGAGCTGCGTATACTTTGCCAACATCTTTTCTTTCTACTTTTAATTGTGTTGTTACTGAAGAGATGCCTGCATCTTCTGAAATATATTCGGTCAAGAAATTGTCTCTCAATTCTGAAAATGCAGATAAATTAACTACTTTGAAGTCTTTTTCTAGGAGCATATAGAATTGTTTAAACGCTTTTTCTTTAAACTTATACTTAATTCCTTCCATCAACAATTGCGACTTAACTAACTTCTTCTTTTCTGCAGTCCAATAACTATTCCACCGATTAATTTTCACACGTTGAAGGGAATCTGAAAGCATCAAATTGCTAACCGCTGCATAATTTTTAACTAGGCCTTGTTTTTGTAACTTACGTATACCTTGAACCGATTTCTCATTTTTATGCAAAGCCTCATTTAAAGTGGCTGCAGATGAAACAACAAACACCGATTTTAGGGTATAGCTATTGATATTATTCAGGTTTTTCTCTGCAAGAGTCAACTCCTCTGACATGTAATTCATCTTCATCATGTCACTTTCGAACCCCACATTTTTATAAAAGAAGAAACATCCAATGGTTATTACACCAACTAAAGTAACCAATATCAGGTTCTTTTCGAATGGTATAGAAGCGAACCGTTCCAAGAAATTTCCAGTTAACTCCTCTCCTATCGACGGAGGTATTTTTTTCTTGAATTTTAATAAATGTGGCAAAATAATGATGCAAAACATGGCTGCAACAAATACACTTACTGCAGCAAATAAGCCTAGTTCGTTTAACGCTTCGGCACGAACCATGTATAAACATAAAAACGCTGAAGCAGTTGTTAGGCAGCTCATTACAATCGGAGTAGAAATATCTTTTAACACCCTTCTTGGATCAGATACAACTTTAAAATGAGTGATTGTATGCAAGGCAAAATCTATCGTTATACCTAGTAAAACGGAACCAACAGCAAGTGCAACGGTAGAGACACTCGATTTCACAAAATATAAAGCTGCCAAACCAAAAGTTCCCCCGAAAAAAACTGGCAGCAGAATAAATGCAAAAATGGTAGGCTTACGATAAAATAAACTAATAAAAAGCATTAGTATTAAAGTTGCGATAGCTACAGTAAGTTTAATATCTGCCTCTATCCTCCTTGCGTTACAAACGGCAACGGCCATCGCCCCAAAATATTCTCCAGCTATTTTTTCTTCAAACGCAATTGAAGTTTCAGAGATTATTTTATCAATCCCTTCAAGTAGTATCGAATTTTTATAAGTTTCATTATTAGGATTAGCAGAAGTCATAAAGAACAAAATATGTTTATCATCTTTGGTAATCACATATCCATCTCTCAACTTGTAATTATCATCAAGTCGAAGTTCTTCCATTTTTCTCATTGCAAGGCCCGCAACTCCCACAGGATCTTTTACAATGAATTTTTTTAATATCATGCTAACAGGAGAGATTAAAGTCTTGTAATTATTCTCCATCGTTTTTGCCAAAGATTCTGGACTTGTCATTGTATCCAAAGAAGAGTAATCAGATTCTGTTAAAAAAAATGGAAGGTTATCATAAAATGTTCCGTATAACTTCTGAATGATATTATCATCAAAGCGATAGGTAATGGTATCTATGTATTCTGGGTAATACTTAGAATTCAAACTATCTACTAGCTGATTTACATATTTTATCAATAAGTCAGGGTTAGTAGTTGCACTATCACTAAATGATGCTGTAAACACCATTTTGTCCATAAATTTTGCACTTTTTAGAATCTTGTTAAGTTCAGATACCTTGTCGTCCGTCGGCATCATTCGCTCTATGTCTTCTTCCAAGCTTAATTGAGAAACAAGTGCGCCAGCACCTAGAAATAAAAAAACGGTTAGTGATAAATAGGTTGACCTATTTGAAGCAATTAAATTATATATTCCTACAAAGAAATTACCCATTAATAGCTGCTTTTTTCTCCCTTCTAAACAAGGAGAGCAACAAAAAAGTAATAGCACTAGAAGTTAAGCCAAGAAAAACAGATAGTACAACAGCTCCAACTATATATTCTAGTAAAAACCCTGAAAAAGCATCATATCCATTTTCGTCAAAATTTGTTGCCAAATGATGCGCTCCGCTTAACGTTTCAGAAAAGCTAACAAAGGTTCCGAAACAAATCTCACCGGTCATTTTACTAAAAATAAGAACGAAAGGAATCAAAGGGGGCACACTTATTTGAGCAGCAAGACCGACAATAACCTTATTCCATTTCATCGCTATGGCTCCCGCAATCGCCAATACAAATTGGAATCCCCATAACGGCATAATTCCCATAAAAAGGCCAAACCCTACTGAAAAAGACTTTACCATATTAGTCTCATTTGAGGCAATAATTTCTTCCTTATAAATACGCTTTAGCTTATCAGCGTTCAGCCCACGAATCAATCGAATTGGATGATGAATCAATAAAGCCAGGAAGAATAAGTAGGTATTCATGAGCGAGAATCGATAAAAATCCCATTTCCTAAAATGTGTTACTCGTTCATCTCCTTCTTGATAGATTACATCAACAGGAACGGAAGTAACATTCATCCTTCGCCAAGCCGCTTTAACGATATTCTCTACTTCAAACTCGTACCGTCCTGTAAAGAAACTCATTTCATTCATCCATTTCACTGGATATAATCGATATCCTGACTGTGTATCGGGGAGTTTTATTCCTGTCTCTGCCCAATACCAGAAATTAGAAAATTTATGCCCAAATTGACTTCCTTCAGGAATATGATCTTGGTTCATATTTCTGGCTCCTACAATTATTGAATTAGGTTGTTCTTCAATTTTGTCTAAAAATTTTGGTAAATCCTTTGCTAGATGCTGTCCGTCTGAGTCAATTGTAATTGCATAATCATAACCTAATTCTCCAGCTTTTTTAAATCCTACCCTCATCGCATTTCCTTTTCCTCGATTAGGAGTGTAAGAAACGACCTTAATATTGTTAATTGAATCTAAAATATCTTCAGTCGAATCTGTAGAACCATCATTAACCACCAAAACATTAGACGTATATTCTTGACAACTCTCTACAACTTTTTTAAGTGTTTTTTCGTTATTGTAGGTAGGAATAAGCACACAGCATTTCAACTGAATAAACTTATCGCTATGTACTTTCTCTCGGGTCATTAACAAATGGCTACTAATAACTATAAAACATTGGGTTTACAGGCGTATTAACCCAAGTCGTATATTTGCTGCAAAAGTAGAAAAAATGAGTTTTGTTCGATGTTTTCTTTTATCTGTAATTTTCTCCCTTTCATTTAGTGTTATTGCGCAAGAATCAGAAATAAAAAAGAAAGAAGAAAAGCCTAAGTTAACCAAAGAAGAGAAGAAAAAAAAGAGGCTTAAAAACATTCACTTTATCAATAAGAATTTCATGGTACGACCAGCGTACTCATTACAATCGAACAACCTGCAAATAAGGGATAAAGCAGGTCATGGAACACCCCTAAATTACCGACCTAATGTTTGGGGCAGTGCCGGTGGCCAAATAAAGCTTGGTGGTATTGTTTTGTCTTACATGTATCGCTTGCCAGTGAGCGAAAAGAAATCAACAAACCTTGGTGAAACAGATTATCAAAACATTGGCATCAACATCCAAACAAGATATATAGGATTGAATTTCGATTATATTGATTACAGAGGTTTTTATCTTGCTAACACTGATGACACACCTATCTTGCCAATAACAGATGGTGAGAGGACACAGTTGCCTGATTTAAATTATTACTCTATAGGTTTTCACACAACAGTCGCATTCAAAAAAGACTTTTCTATTAACGCTGGGTTTTCACAAACAGAACGAATGAAAAAAAGTGCTGGTTCATTTATGCTTAGGGTTGGAGATCGCTATACCAAAATTAAATATGATACTCCAATTATTCCCGATTCCCACTACCTTTTGCATAGAAAATTATCCGAACCAGGTTTTAATAAAATAACATACAATACCACCTATTTAGCTCTAGGGGCTGGTTACTCATGGGTAAAGGGGTATTTCAGTTTTACACCAATCGTTTTGGTGGGAGCAGGTATTCAGTTTTTGGGTTATGCGGAACATACACGTTCAAATCCAAATTTTTTGAACAATACTCATTTGAAAATCCCTTTATACTTCGCCTACAAAAATGCCGTAAGCTACAACCACGATAATTTCTTTATGCGGATGGTGTGGTCTGCCGAAATGGACAGAACACAAATAAATCCCAAAGGAGTTTATAAAATAAATACTCCTGAAGAAATTTCTTATTCTAGCTCTGATAATTCTAGATTGAGCATGTTTTATCTAAATGGAGAAGTAAGTATAGGATTTCGTTTCGGAGAAAAGAAAACGAAGGCAGAGAAAAAAGCTAAAAAGACAAATAAGAAATAATTATCCCTTTCTCCATTTCTCCAAAATATCTTTAGCTTCTTCAGATTCTCCCCAACCTAGAAAAATCATCTCATCTGAACTATAATTCAACAGCCATATTTTAATCATTTCTAATGCTGCTGAATCCATCAAAGAAATGGAATTACCTTTTACAATTTGTAATGATTCATCTGCCGGTATTGCAATTAACTTATCATCCTGCTCGCCAGAATCGAGCAACTTGCACACACCAACAATTTTACACTTTACAACTTTACCTGTTTCCATTGCTGATGCTATTACAAAAACATCTACTGCATCGCCATCCCCGCCATTTTCTTTATCCATTAACGTTGATGGAATGAAACCATAATTAGCCGGGTATGGCAGAAACTGAATAATTCTATCCCCACCTCCAAACTGATCACATGGAAAAGAATTAGAAGCATAATCGTATTCTATTTTATGGTTTGTGCCTGCGGGAATTTCAATTATACAGTTTACATGACCTTCTTTGGAAAAAACGGGTACTTTGCTATAATTGAAATCATGTCCACCATCTAAACAAGAAGTAATGAAAGTTGCAAAAATTAGGACTGCCAATTTAATGCCCATGCTCACGTCCCTTAATTTTCCCTTTTCGATATTCATCATCTTCCTTTTTAAGTTCGTTTATAAGTTCGTCTGAAACATTTTCTCCCAAATGCTCTAAATCTGGCTGACCAGCATTTACCCATGCCGTATACCACATGCTTCCAATTGTTATAATCGCTCGCTTCATTCTTCGCTCAACCATACCATCCATCATTAGATGGAATTCTGCTGAATACTCTCGAGAATATTGTTTCATAGTTGTAGTTCCTCTTGTTTCATAATTATACTTCTGATCCTGAGGAAACTTCTCATTCAACTCTCTTTCAAAATCAAGAACGGAATCTAATGCCGCATGACTCTGTTCTACCGTAGTCCAAAAATAATCTCTAGGGTCATCAATATATCTAGCCTTACCAACCCAAAATTCATAATTTTCTGAGAATAATTCTGGTAAACGAGATTCCCAGAAGCCATGAATTCCTTTTTGATTCGTCATCTGCCCATTATAATTCTCTGTTGTATGAAGCGGAACATGAGCATCACCAATATA
>CAJQPE010000090.1 GCA_905480125.1 uncultured Flavobacteriales bacterium
CAAATCTATCATCCAGTCCTCCTCCTGCAGGACAATCGCCATTGGCTGAGAAGTTGCGAGTTGATTGCGAGTGAATATCTTTGAACTGCCAATCCCCTGACCAATATCCAGGTTTGTCGATTGGATCGGAAAATCTTACACCCCAATCAGGATAGTTGGTAAAAGTTGAATAAGTTCTTGAGGTGTCTCCCTTAAGGTTTAAATCACCGCACAATAATCTATTCTTTCTACCGCCATCATTATTTTCTATAAAGGCCATAATATCTATCGCTGCATTCGCCCTTTCATTTCTATCTGATTGGTTAGACCCTGCTTTTAAATGGGCAACAACAAATGTGATAAACACTGTATCATTATGGAATGCTAAATTTGGGTCCTTATGATAAAGCGTATAAAAATCAACGCTTCGCACCAATGTGCCGCTACTTAAGCCATTTGCAATCGTCTCTTGCTTATGGAATACTAGCTTTTCAGAATTATAGTATATCATATTAACAGTATAACCATTTCCTGTGTATTCAGCTTTTTTATACTTCGTAACGCCGTTAATATTCAATGTGCTATCCAAGATGCGCATAGCGTACTGATTTTCAAGACCAACAAAATCAATCCCAAGCTCGTTCACTGTAAACACATCGGGCTTAACATAATCTAAAATGGTTGTTAAATAATCATCTTTATTATCGATATTGTTGTTCAAAGACGTGCAGTAGGAGGTATAATTACCGTAATTTAACAAATTATAGTGCATCACTCGAATTGTATCTTCTTGGGCATTTCCAATCAACGAAACACAGCACAATACCCAAACCAATAATTTACCCATAATTCTATAGTTAATGAATCTGCTAATTTACTTAAAAGACCCTATTTTTGCAATATTATTCGCCCAATGAAAAACCTTAAAACAATAATATATTCTAATCCCTGGTTTATATATCCTTACATATCGCTCCTCACGTTTTCTATTGTCATTTTATTGTTTCTAGAAAAAACCGATATTCAATTAGCTATTAACCAGCTACATAATCCGTTTTTTGATTGGGTTTTTAAATATTCTACAACCTTAGCAGAAGGAGTCAGTATTGTACTCCTCCTCGTATTAACACTCATTATTCGTTACCGATGGACTGTCGTGTTTTCTTTTGCATTAGTGACCAATTCCATTGTTGTTTATCTTCTCAAAAAGCTACTTTTTTCGGATACCGAGCGACCAATGGTATTCTTCTCTCAATTATCCGATTGGCATACTGTTAATGGAGTACATCTACACACAAATATGAGTTTTCCTTCTGGCCACACCGCTGCCGCGTTTACCATGTTTTTTAGTTTAGCTATTTGCTTAAAAAACAAAGCTCTCGGGCTATTGTTTTTTATTGCCAGTTTCCTGGTTGGTTACTCGCGCATGTACCTTTCGCAACATTACTTACGTGATGTCGTGGTTGGTTCTATTATCGGAATAATCATCTCTATATTGTCATATTATTTTGTGCAAAACTCCAACAAACTGAATCAACTTTCGTGGATAGATAAAAGCCTCTCACAGCTTCTTTCGAAATAAGATTCGAATCATTATCTTTGGATTATTATCTAAGCCATTACAATGATTCAAAAAATAAATTCATTCGAGGAGTATCAATCCGAATACTCAAAAAGTGTTTCTAACCCAGAAGAATTTTGGGCTAAACAGGCAGAGACATTTCAATGGAAAAAGAAATGGAACAAAACACTAGAATGGAATTTCGATGAACCAAAAGTTGAGTGGTTTAAAGGGGGTAAGCTAAACATTACAGAAAACTGCTTGGATCGTCATTTAGAAGCACGCGGTGAGAAAACTGCCATTCTTTGGGAACCCAACGAACCGAATAAACCTGCTATTCACATTACCTATAATGAACTACATGATAGGGTTTGCAAATTTGCCAACGTACTGAAGAAAAACGGGGGGAAAAAAGGAGATAGAATCTGCCTTTATATGCCAATGGTGCCCGAATTAGCGATCGCTGTTTTAGCATGTGCAAGAATTGGCGCAATACACTCGGTGGTTTTTGCAGGATTTTCTGCTAAGGCCCTAGCTGAAAGAATTAACGATTCTCAATGTAACATTCTAGTAACAGCAGACGGAGGTTTTCGTGGTGCAAAAACAATCGACCTAAAAACTATTGCTGATGAAGCGCTAGAAAATTGTCTTTCGATTAAAAAGTCAATTATCCTTAAGAGGATTAACAGTGAAGTGTCTATGAAACAAGACCGAGACGTCTGGCTTCATGACGAGTTAGCCAGCATAGATTTAAGCTGTGATGCTGAAGAAATGGACGCTGAAGACAGCCTTTTTATCTTATATACATCTGGCTCAACCGGCCAACCAAAAGGAGTTCAACATACCATTGGCGGATATATGGTTTATGCTGAGTATTCATTTAAGAACGTATTCCAATGCGAAGAAGATGATATTTATTGGTGCACTGCAGATATTGGTTGGATTACAGGCCATTCGTATATAGTATACGGACCATTATTGGCTGGCGCTACAACGGTTATGTTCGAAGGTGTACCAACCTACCCCGATGCGGGGCGTTTTTGGGAGGT
This sequence comes from uncultured Flavobacteriales bacterium, assembly GCA_905480125.1. Classification (GTDB taxonomy): domain Bacteria; phylum Bacteroidota; class Bacteroidia; order Flavobacteriales_G; family NORP312; genus NORP312. Next base: position 2,590 of record CAJQPE010000090.1, read on the forward strand.
GGTTGAGAAACATAAAGTCAATCTATTTTACACTGCCCCTACTGCAATACGGGCGCTTCAGGCCTGCGACATCGATTTCGTGAACAATTATGACCTAAGCTCCCTAAGAGTTTTAGGCTCCGTTGGTGAACCAATTAATGTTGAGGCCTGGGAATGGTACAACGAGCATATTGGGAAACAAAATTGTCCTATTGTAGATACTTGGTGGCAAACCGAAACTGGAGGAATGATGATATCTCCCCTTGCCGGCATTACTGAGCTTAAACCCACTTATGCAACGCTTCCATTACCAGGAATTCAACCCTGTTTAGTCGATGCAAATGGAGAAGAAATTTTTGGAAATGATGTTGAAGGAAATCTTTGCATTAAATACCCTTGGCCTTCTATGCTAAGAACTTTATGGGGCGACCATGAACGTTGCCGACAAACCTACTTCTCGACATATCCAGGTAAGTATTTTACGGGAGACGGCTGCAAAAGAGACGCAGATGGAATGTATCGAATTACCGGGCGTGTAGATGACGTAATAAATGTTTCTGGACACAGGATGGGAACTGCTGAAGTTGAAAATGCGATTAACGAACATGAAGCCGTTATTGAGTCCGCAATTGTTGGGTATCCACATGATATTAAAGGGCAGGGAATTTATGCTTATTGTATAATGGAAACAAATAAAGCCGTTAACGATACAACTCGCAAAGAAATATTAGCAAAAGTTACCGATATTATTGGGCCAATCGCAAAACCAGATAAAATTCAATTTGTACCTGGTTTACCAAAAACACGTTCAGGTAAAATTATGCGAAGAATTCTAAGAAAAATTGCAGAAGGCGACACTTCAAATCTAGGGGATACTTCAACATTATTAGATCCCTCTGTTATCGAAACGATAAAAAAAGGAGCTATATAATGAGAATAACTATTGCAATTGTTCTTTTTATTACCACTACATCCTCTTTTATCGATGATGAAAGACCAGCTTCTTGGGCCGTAAAAATAGAATCAACTTCACTCGAAAATCTATATAAAGTTAGTAGTGATTTATATCGATCTGAGCAGCCTTCTGTCAAAGGTATGGCTGAACTTCAAGAACTCGGCATAAAAACCATTATCAATTTTAGGAGCTACCATCAAGACAAAAAAGAATTGAAACGAAGTGAACTGAAATCGGTTTACGTCCCAATAAAATCGACCGATATTTCCTACAGTAACCTTTTAACTGCTTTACAGGAAATAAAACGAGCTGAGAAACCAGTTCTTATTCATTGCTGGCATGGCGCTGATAGAACAGGAGCTGCTATAGCTGTATACAGAATGGCTATTCAAGGTTGGGAAAAACAAAAAGCTATTGACGAATTTAGAAACGGAGATTTTGGTTATCACGAAGAATTATTTCCAAATATTTTGGCGTTATTAGAATCCATTGACATAGATGCCTTAAAAAAAGATTTGGCTAACTAAACAAAAAATTTAGCTATGAAAAAACTAAACTACGTACTTATTTTGCTTCTCTTTTTACCGATGCTCTCGTGTAAGAAGAAATATACGTTAGATGGCTCCATTGATAATTCCGACTTTATCGGCAAATGGGTTTGGCCATTAGGTACAGGGCACCATGCACTTGAAATAACAGAAAAGGGGAAAGTAATCTATACTGTGGCGTCATATGATAACAATTCACCCGATAGAGACGGAAGGACAAGTGAAAAAAAAGGCCGTGTCCAAATTGAAGGAGACCAAATACTTTTGGAGTATCGGTTTTTGATGCAGGAAAATAATATTAATGAGTTACAAGTAATTCAAGCTCCAACATCTCATGATACTACTTTTACAATTGGCAACAATGGAAATACTACAGTAAAAGGTACTGCATTTATTGAGGTACATTATTTAAATTCAAAATCACCTGTTGGCGGATATTCTGCAGGCGAAGGAGATATTTATTATAAAATGAAAGAATAAAAGTAAATACTATGAAAAAGATAATAACAGCCTTACTTTTAGTTGCTTTTGTTTCTCCTGTTTTTGCTCAAACGGAAGAACTGAATTTACAGAAATATTGGTACTACCGTTATCGGTTAAGCAGAAAATTAAGTCATTAAAGAACGCTGGCCAAAATGCGATAATTACTTATTTTATGACATTAACATGACCAATATATTCACGGGGTTCAGTCCAGCCATTTTGTATAATCCGAGCCTTCCAAATATATGTACCAATAGGCACAGTAACACCATTGCTTCTATAATCTCCCGCCCACTCTATAGATTGGTCAACCGTATAGAAAATTTTCTCGCCCCATCGGTCAAAAATCCAAAGTTCATATTCAACAATTCCAATCCCGATTAATTTAAATCCATCGTTTGTTCCATCGTCATTAGGGCTGAATGTATTGGGAGCATATAATGTAAAATCGGGAGTAACTGAAAAAAGAACGGTATCATAATCATGGCAACCATAAACGTTAACAACGTCTAACGCTATATAATAATGCCCTGTATCAGAATATTGGTGTAAAACAACTTCAGAATGTGAAGTGTCAGAATTAAATGGGTCATCAAAGTTCCAACTTAATAAGCTATCCACTCCAATTGATGACGTAGCATCTACTTCGACAAATGGGGTAAGGTTGGTTGTAGTATTTGGATCAGTTATAAATGAGGCAATCGGACTTGGATAAACATATATATAGTCTTGTATCGCCATAGAAGAGCTACACCCCTGTTCAGAAACTACAGTCAAATTAACTGTATAATATCCAGAATTTTCGTAAGTATAATCAGTAAATTCTATTTCTCCACTTTGTATGTTTTGATTTATTATATCATCAATTCCATCGTTGTCGAAATCCCAATATATAGTGCTGTTATCCATACTTGAATTGCCATTGAAATAAGCATTAAAAGGCGGACATCCTTCGCTATCTAACACACCATAAGCAATTGTAGGTATAGGATTAACAATCACAGTAATAAAAGATGAAACAGGCGTAGTACATCCATCTTCTAATGTTATCATATATTGAGTTGTATCTGTTGGGTTAACGGTTTGGCAACAATTATCAATCCCCTCGCATGAAGCACTATTGCTCCAGGACCATTGGTAGAAACTTGACCCTAATCCTCCACTACCATCGGAACAAATTACTGCAGAATCTCCTAAACAAATTTCGAATAGGCCAGGTGAGTTAATTATTAAATTAGTTCCCGACACTAGACTTATTGTGTCAGAATTCGAACAACCATTGTTGTCATAAACAGTTGCTATATAGGTTCCTAATGAGTTTTGTGCTAGATTAATAGGGTGGTTTCCATAGCCAACAAGTCCTAACCCATCACCCGCCCAAGCAATAGAATCGTAAGGCGTAGTGCCACCATTAGGTACAGCCCAAATCTCTGTTTCTTGACCTGCACATGGCGTTGAATTAGAGGTTAATAAAACAACCGTAATTGGTGATGGTTCATTTAAATTCTCACATTGAACCGCCAAGCAACCATTTGCATCGGTAACCGAAACACAATAGTTCTCGGCACCGAGATTGGAAATTTGTGGGGTCGTTTCCCCATTACTCCATAGATAAGAAAGTGGGGCTGTTCCAAGAGAGGTAGAAACTTGAGCTGAGCCATTTGAATCCGCATTGCATAAAGGCTCAATTAAGTTAATTGCATTGATAATAGGACCTTCCTGATTAATTACATTAGCACTTAAACCTAATGTACATCCATTAGCATCGGTTATTGTAGCGTAATGGGTACCTTCAAATAAATTCGAGTTCAATACCCCTGTATTTGGGCTATTTGTCCAGCTATAAGAGTAGCCAGATGTACCTCCGATAATATTAAATAAGGTAGCGGTTCCGTTTCCATTAGAACACGTTGCATCTGTAGTTGATATTGATGCTATTAGCTGAGTTGGTTGGCTTATAGATCCTGAATTACTTGCTGTACATCCATTTTGATCAGCAACTGTTACCGAATAGTTCCCCGCAGTTAATCCATTAGCAAATCCATTGGGGTTTGAAAACGTATTTGGGTTCCATTCGTAATAGATAAAACCTGTTCCGCCTATTGTATTGACAGATATGACGCCATCGTTATCTCCAAAGCAAGAAGCATCGGAAACGGCTAATGTCGGAACTAATAAATCCGGTTCTGATATTGTAACTGTCGAAACATTAGCACAACCGTTGAGATCAGAACTAGTCACAGAATATGAACCTGAAGCCAACCCAGTTGATGTTTGAGAAAATTGAATAGAAGGCGCCCATACATAAATGAAATCCGATTGAGTTCCTGTCCCTCCACCTGCTTGAACGGTTGCATCACCATCACTACCTCCAAAACATGACACATTATTGAAATTGGTTACAGCAGAAACAACGTCACTAGGAGCATCAACATATTGCGTTAATGTTGCTATACAACCTGCAAAATCTTCAACAACAAGCGTGTACAATAAATCTCCGCATAAACCAGTAGCACCAACAGCGCCAGAAAGTAAAGTGTCACCATTTTGACCAATCCAATCGATACCTTGATATGGCATTGTGCCGCCAAAAATATTTGCATTAATAGTGCCATCGCAATTACCAAAACAAGAAGCATCTGTATGGTTTAAGTATAAAATTGATGGGCCAGCAATATCATTTAATCCAGTTGCTTGTATGTTAGTACAGCCGTTGGCATCCAGAATAGTTACAGAATATGCTCCAGCAGGAACTAAATCTACAAAAGGAACAGTGGCTAATGATGGGTCGCTCCAATTGTATGTAAATGGATTTGTACCTCCACCTACAGTTAACTGTATTGAGCCATCAGAAAATCCACAATGTGGCTGGGTAGAACTGATTGAAACTAGTAATTCGCTTGGTTCAGTTAAGGTTAAGGCGCTTGTTATCATACACCCGGTGTTGTCAGTAACCGTTACCTCAATATTATTGCTTGCACAAATATTTTGTATTGCCGCTGATTGTTGAAATCCTCCAGCTAAATTCCATTGGTAAAAGTAAGGTGTGTTACCTCCAGAAGCTGAAGCGATTGCTTCTCCATCGCAAGCACCAAAACAAGAAATGTTATTTGAGTTGATTATAGCAGCACTAATTTGTGTTGGTTGAGAAATAACTTGAGAACCAGTAACCGAGCAGCTATTGGCGTCAGTAATAATCCAGGGGTAACCACCGTCAGGAATTCCACTAAACGTTGATGTGGTAGAACCTCCTGTTGGCCATTGATATTGGTAAGGTGGATTTCCTCCGAAGGTACTTAGTTGAACAAATCCATCGCTACCCCCAAAGCATGTAACATTACCGTAATTGTTAACAAAAGCAACTAATTCTGATGGTTCACTAATAGCTAAAGAACCAAAGGCCTGGCAGCTATTGTCATCAGAAATGGTAATTTGGTAATTACCAGCTGAAAGATTATTTGCTGTTGCAGCAAACTGGGTGTTGCTCCAATTATATGTATAGTTACCAATTCCATTAGAAGGAAAAGCTGTTGCGAAACCATCACTTAAACCAAAACAAGAGACATTGGTTGAAGTAATCGCTAAAGATAGTTGGTCTGGTTGCGTAACTGTTACAGCTTTGCCAGAGATACAGCCATTGGCATCTGTAACACTTAATATGTATGCTCCAGAACTTAGTCCTGTGGCAGATGATGTAGTTTGAATAGGAATTGAATTCCAGGAATATGAATATCCAGTTGTTCCACCTACTACTGTAGCAGATGTAATTCCATCATTATAACCAAAGCAAGTAGTTGGTGTTGCACTTGCGTTGATTTGAATAACACTTGGCTGAGTGATCGAAATACTTGCCGCAGCTATACATCCAGATCCATCCGTTGCAGTTACTGTATAAGTATCAGCGAATAGATTAGTAGCACTTGGGCTGGTGCTAATGGTGTTTCCCCCCGAATTTTGCCAGTCATAAGAATAGCCGCTTGTCCCTCCTGTTGCAGAAACTTGTGATGAACCGCTGGAGTTACCAAAACAATCGACATCAGTAACTGATATAACAGCGATACTAGGGCCGTTTAAATCGGAAACAATTACCGTATTGTTTACTGTGCAATTATTTGCATCATTAATAACAACATCATAAGAACCAGCTGATACATTGTTAATACATGCTCCTGTTGATGCATCTTGCCAAGTATATGAATAGCCGGGGGTCCCTCCGCTCACCGTAACACAGCCTGATCCGTTTGTTTGCCCACAATTAGAATTAACAATTGTTGAATCGATTAAAAGCTCAGGAGGTTCAGTAACACTGGTTAATAAAGTTGTAACACACCCATAAAAATCAGATATGGTACAAGCTATTATTCCAGCACACAATCCAGTTGATGTTGCCGTATTTTGTGATAGTGGATCGTCCCATAAATATCCGAAGGGTGCTTGACCTCCCGTAATTGTAACTGATACTTCTCCGTTACATTGTCCAAAACAAGAAACCCCCGTTGCAACAGAAATAACTGTTGTTATGCTCGGCTCTGTAATCGTAGCATTAGTTGTTACGACACACCCATTATCATCAGTAAGAGAAACTTGGTAATTACCTTGTGTTAAACCAGTGGCGCATTGAGTAGTTTGAAAGCTCGCATTTGCATCCCATAGATAGGTAAAAGGAGTAGCGTTA
>CAJQPE010000091.1 GCA_905480125.1 uncultured Flavobacteriales bacterium
TGATGGTTGAGGTTGTTGGATTGGGGGAAATGGATAGATTATTAATTGATGTGTCGCTTAGTCCCGTTGTGCCACCCTCTCCTGTTTCGCCAACATTACTCCAAGTAGAGTTACTTGTTCCACTTTTAAGAGTAACGGTACACCCATTAGGATGAACAACCTCAACTACATATCTACTTGAAGCTGATGGAGGGGTGTTGTCGGTATAGCTTGTAATTCCAAATCCTATAGAATCAATAACATTCCAATTTCCTGTTGCGTTATCGTCACGCAGTATTCTGTATTTACTTACAGCAAACCCCTCGTAATCACTCCAAGATAAGTTATGCTCACTACCTGTTCCCTGGCTTACTTGTAAATGTATAGTTTTATGAAAATCTCCTAAGTTGTTTTCGATACTACAACTATCCATCACAGATATTTTATAACGGTAACTTGTGGTTCCTGGGTCAACACCTACACTATTATCAACAAATTCGGTAGAGTCATCATATGCTACTCCACCTATTTTAGTATAAGTCCCTGCTATGTCTCTATAAACATAGAAACTATCAATCAGCAAACTATCTGCATTAAAAATATTTGGTCTTTCCCAAACTATTTTGTTTTTGTTGGTTATGGGGTCAACTGATACAAGACAAATATCTTGAGATGGATAAATTCCACAATTATAAACACTACATGAATCTTCACAATAATTGCTCAAAGAGGTTTGCGAGTCACCGTTCCACCCAAAGGCGGACAGATCGAAATTACCACCATACTCTATACATGTAAGGTTTGGGTTCCCCCCACAATTTAAATTAGTGAGAACAGTGTTAGAAATATTCAGACAGGTTAATTGATTATTCGCACAAAGCAACTGCTCCAAAGCAGTGTTCTGTGATAAATCTATGCTTGTTAGTGCATTATTAAAGCAATTCAAAGTCTGCAATACAGCAGTATTCTGTGAGACATCCAAACTTGTTAGTTGATTATTATAACAACCCAAAATCTCCAAAGCAGTGTTCTGTGAGACGTCCAAACTCGTTAATTGATTATTCTCACAATCCAAAGACTCCAAAGCAGTATTCTGCGATACATCTAAACTTGTTAATTGATTATAACTACAATCCAAATAAGTCAAAGCAGTAAACGCTTCTATGCCTGTTAAGTCTGTAATATTATTATTATAAAGGTCTAAAGTAGTTACTCCGCTAATATTTGCAGTAAGCACACCTCCATCAATAACGTTATCGTATCCTAAATTGATTAATGCTTGTTCAAAATTAGCATCGGGTATTGCTGTTGTCTGTGCTGTTGCAACTAAAGAGATAGCAATTAGTGGTAATAGTAGTAGTTTTTTCATCCTACAAAATTAATTAAAAAGTATCTACCTTAATATCATCGAGATAAGGTTCTAACATAGATGTATTATTAAACGACCGAACTTTATCTACTTTGTTGGTCTTTTGGTGCAATCAAATTTTTATGTGGAACATTTAAAAAAACGCTTTAAAATGTTGCAATATCAGACTGATTTGGTCACTACTTTGCGCAAAACTAAACTTGTTAGTTTTATAAAATAGTACTTTTTATTACCATCAATTTTTCTCTAGTCATCTCGTGCATGGAATATTGTATTCCGCCCATTCCAATTCCTGAAGCATCTCTTCCTCCAAATGGCATCCAATCTACTCTAAAAGCGGTATGCTCATTTACCATAACGGCAGTAGCGTTTAGTTTTTTTACACATTCTAAAGCTGTGTCTATATTTTTTGTGAATACAGCAGCTTGGAAGTGAACATCTAAACTATTGGCAATATTAATCGCTTCATCTCTATTGCTATATGAATATATACAGACCACCGGGCCAAAAATTTCTAATTTAGAAACCTTTGCGTCTTTTGGAGGGTTCAATAATATTGTTGGTTCATAACACGTATCAGATATTCTTTTTCCACCGGTCAATAAAACTGCTCCTTTGCCTAAAGCCTCCTTAACCCACTCCTCCACTCTGTCTACTTCTCGAGGTAAAATTAACGGGCCTACTTCGGTTTTCTCATTCATTTGATTTCCAACAACTAATTTACTTGCCATTTGTGCTAATTGGTTTGCCACTTCATCACAAATGCTTTCGTGAACGAAAACTCGTTGCACAGAAACACATACTTGCCCTGCATGGTAAAATCCGCCTTTTAATAAGGAGGGCAAAAGTTCGTTAATATCGGCATCTGGTTCAACAATAACTGGCGCTGATCCACCATGCTCTAAAGCACATCTTGTACCTGGTGATAATTTTGATTTTAAATACCAGCCTACTTTAGAAGAACCGATAAAAGAAAAATAATTAATTCTACTATCGGTAACTAATAATTCCGCAGCTTCATTTTCGCAAACAATTGCTTGACACCAGCCTTCAGGAAGTCCAGCTTCTTTTAAAATATCTACTAGCAATAAACAAGATAAGGGAGTTGTTAAAGCAGGTTTAACAATTACGGGGCAGCCTGCTGCAACAGCTGTAATTACTTGATGTACAATTAAATTTAGTGGATGATTAAATGCACTGATTGAACTTACTACACCAATTGGTTCGCGAGTGGTAAACGCTAATCTGTTTTCAGATGCTTTAGTCAAACCCATAGGAATTTGTTCACCTTTTAATTGACCAACGTGCTCTGCAGCCATTTGTACTCCATTTATTGCTCTTAATACTTCAACTTTTGAATCAACAAGTGGCTTTCCTCCTTCTTGAGCTGCAGTTTTAGTCAACTCCTCAATTCTGCTTTGCATAATGGTTACAGCTCGCCCTAAAATGGCAATTCGTTCATGCGGTGCAATCCAATTACTTTGGTTTTCAAATAAAGCATACGCTGTTGAAAGTGCTTTTTCTACCTTTTCTTTTCCAACCAAAGGAATCTCTTTGATTAGGCTTAAATCGTATGGTGATGTTATTTTTAGCATGGTTTAATTTATTATAGGATACAAGATTTCTCTTTTAATAAAACGTTTAAAATTGAATGATTTAAAGAATAATCTACTGCTAAATCAATTACATGAACACCCGCTGTATTCAAACATTTTGAGAGTATAGTGCTGAAATCTTCATCAGCTTTTGGTCTGTGACCAATACACCCATAACTTTCTGCATATTTCACAAAGTCAGGGTTTTTATAATCTAGCCCAAAATTGTCAAAACCCATGCCCTCTTGTTTCCACTTTATCATACCATAAGAGCTATCGTTTAAAATAATAACAACGAGATCGATACCTAATCTTACAGCGGTTTCTAATTCTTGCGAATTCATCATAAAACCACCATCTCCACATACAGAAATCACCTTTTTTTCGGGATGAATAAGTTTAGCCAATATAGCAGAAGGAAGACCTGCCCCCATTGTTGCTAAGGCATTATCTAATAATAAAGTATTGGGCTGGTAGCATTTGTAATTACGTGCAAACCAAATCTTATAAACCCCATTATCTAATGTAACAATTCCATCTTCAGCTAAGTTTTCACGTACTACATGAACTAAACGCTGGGGCAACATAGGAAAACGATTATCTTCAGAATATTTAGTTAAATGGCTTTCTACTTCGTCTTTAATTCTTCCATAATATGAAAAATCCCAATTACTTTTATCCTTAATTTGATTAGATAATGCATTTACAGATGAGGCTATATCGCCAATTACATTGAGTTGCGGGAAATAAACTTCATCAACCTGAGCAGGAAAAAAATTGACATGAATAACTTTTGTTCGATTTTTTTCCATGAAAAAAGGCGGCTTTTCTATTACATCATGCCCAACATTAATAATCAGATCTGCTCTATTTATTGCACAGTGTAAAAAATCATTTTTTGACAATGCAGCCGTTCCCAAAAATTGGGGATGACGCTCATCTAAAACACCCTTACCCATTTGGGTATTAAAAAATGGTATCCCGGTTGCTTCAACAAAGTGAGTTAGGGCCTTACTAGTTCTTTTTCGATTGGCCCCAGCCCCGATTAATAGTAGAGGCATTTTGGCTTCTTCTATCATTTTAGTGGCTGTTTTAAGGGCTTGTTCATCCGAATCTGGTCTTCTAAAGCCGACAACATCAAAAATTCTATCTTCACAATCTTCTGCAGCAATATCTTCAGGCAACTCTAAGTGAACTGCTCCTGGTCGTTCTTGAATCGCTAAACGAAAAGCTTCCCTTACCATTGCAGGTATATTATTTCCATTTACTATTTGGTGAGTGTATTTAGTAATCGGATGAAATAAATCAACAATATCTACTATTTGAAAACGACCTTGTTTTGATTTCTTTATTGGTTTTTGGCCAGTAATCATTAGCATTGGCATACCGCCTAGTTGTGCATATGCCGCAGGAGTAGTAAAATTGGTTGCTCCAGGACCTAATGTTGCTAAACATACCCCAGGTTTTCCAGTTAAACGACCATAAGTTGCAGCCATAAACCCGGCACCTTGCTCATGCCGGGTTAGAACTAATTTAATTTTGGAGTTTTTTAGAGAATTTAGAAGATCTAAGTTTTCTTCTCCAGGTATTCCAAAAATGTACTCTACCCCCTCATTCTCCAAAGCTTTAATAAATAAATCTGATGCTTTCATAAATTAGTCTTGAATTAATTGTTTGTTGAAATATATATAAAAAACTTATATGACATATAAATTGACAAATTATGATTTTGTAGTAGACAGCTTTATTAATTATTAAAGAACGAAACTATTCTAAAATAATACACTAAACTTAACGAGAAACGAAAAACAACACGATCATTGCAACTTGCAGAGTATGGGCGCTACAGCCTTTTAATAATATATTCTACGCTAGTTGGCTTTTGTCTTATTATATTAACATTTTTTGGAGACCTAATGAGTTGTACATTAAGCTTTCTTGGGGTTTCTTTTAATTCATTTAAATCAATTACCGCTTTAAACTGTGAGGTCTTTATTGCCTCATAATCGCTTAAACCAACAAGGTAAACAACGTCAACTTCGTTGGGAAAAGTTTTAATAACATAACCCTCTGGCACATTAATATATGTAATCGGAATTGTTTTATGATCTTCTGTAAACTTTTCGACTTCTATTGTAATGAATACGCTCTTTTGTTGAAGCTTAATACGATTATCATTGGTTATTATCTGAGTCGTTAATGACACATCTGTATTAACTTTATCTAAATTTATTGGATAAGTATTCAAGCGATTTATGGTGTCTAACAATGACTTAGGTCCGCTAATTTGAACTGCCTCTGGTCTCATTTTTAGTTTACCTTTTTGGGCATATTGTTGGTCAAACGTAATATCTAAATCAAGATTTACTAATACCATTTTCGTGATTTTCTCTTCAAAATCAAAAGGAATGGTATCCATCAACCATTCCTTAATTAATAAATCTGAATTTATACTAGTTGTTGCCTTAGACAACATTGTTTTGGTTGATATGTATGAGATTAACGATCCTCCATCCATTTTTTGGCGAAGCTCTTTACCATCAATAATAATGGAATCTACATCACTCCAAAAGCCGAAAGTGAGCAAATCATAACCATACGATTCCACCATTACCATAAGGGTTTTAGGAACGTAATTAACGGCGACTTTGTTTACGGGAAAATTGACATACTTAATAGGAAATTCGACAATTGTTGTATACGAATTCGAAAAAAGTTTTAGCAACCAAAACAGTATAGCTAATGAAAGACAAACCAGAAATACACTCACATTCTTTGAAAGCTGAAAGCCTTTTCTATATCTTTCTATGGTTTTTTCAGCTTTCAAAAAATAAAAACTACCCGAGGAAGTTTTTTTTAATTATTTTTTTTCCTGAAGCTCATCGACCCCATCAGTATCTCCTGAGGAATAGCTCATAGAAACTGAACTTCGATTAACTTTGATTTTCATTCCTCCCTCTACTTCAATTGTAACAGTAGCTTCTTTTGTTTCTGAAATTTTACCATGAATTCCTCCTGCGGTAACAATCTTATCGCCTTTTTTTAAACCTTCTCTAAATTTCTTTTCTTCTTTTTGTTTTTTCTGCTGCGGTCTAATCATGAAAAAATAAAACACGATAACAATTGCTCCAATCATTAAAATGTTACCCATTCCACCACCACCTAATAATTCTTCCATAATTTCTATTTTTCTTCTGGAGCGATTACGCTTCCGGTTAATGCCACTACGTTTGTTGCTGGCGATGTATTCGCTACAATTGTTACTTGTTTATGTTGTTTACCTGATTTTCCATTGCTATCGAATACTACATCGATTTGAGCTGTTGCACCTACCTTAATTGGCTCTTTAGGCCATGTTGGAACGGTACACCCGCAGCTGCCTTGTGCCGAAGTTATAACCAAATCTGCATCTCCAATATTTGTAAAAGAGTATGAAAAGGAAACTTTTTCTCCTTGGCTAATTTCACCGAAATCGTAGAGGTCTTTTTCAAAACTGATTTTAGGCATTGCTTTTTCGGCAGCGCCTTCTTCTGCTGTTGCATCATTTGTAACGATGTCAGTCGACAGCTCCTTACTTTCTTCATCGCAGCTAGAGAATAAAATTCCCACTACCGCAATTGATAATATTACTTTTTTCATTTCTATATTTTATCCTACTAATCCTCTTCCGGTTTTTACAATGTCACCAGAAGTTTTTAATTGTCCTGCAAGTTTATCTAAAATTCCATTAATAAACGTCTTACTTTTTGGAGTACTATAATCTTTAGATAATTCTATGTATTCATTTAAACTCACCTTAATTGGAATACTCTTAAAATTTTGCATTTCGCATAGCCCCATCTTCATAAGTATCATATCTAGAATAGCGATTCTATCTACCTCCCAATTTTTTGCGGCACTCATTATTTGATCTTCATACAGTGAATCATTAGCAACTGTTTTAGCTAATAATTGCTTTAAGAAATCTCTGTCATCTTCCTCATCCTTAAATAAATCCGATAGAATATTACTTTCTGGTTGATCAGTATCTTTCATGTTGCTAATCGTCTTTAGAACTGCAACATTAACAATCGCTAAATCATCCATCCAATAGATACTTTTTCCTTCTATGTGGTGATGAAGTAATTCGTACTCCCAGATAAACTTCTTATATATTCTTGTTAGAATTTCTTGATCTTCCTTAAAAGTACCGTTACCCGTATAAAGGTACTTTCCATAAATTTCGCTTTCTTGAATTTTATTAAAAAGCTTTTTTACCATAGACTCCTCCAGGTACCAAGAAAGTTTTTTTTGCTCAACTAGTTTTTTAAATTCAATATTCTGGTCAAGAATTTTAAAAACTTTATTTTCAACAAAACGAGTATTGGGGTTAAGGTCTTCATCTGTCGCTAATCGCTTTTCCTTGCCGCTAACATGTTTTTTTTGCGCTACATCCCTCAATTCAAGAACGAACAAAAGCATATAAACATAAAGCTCTTCTATCCTATTAATGCTAACCATCAATTCTTTTTCAACAGCAACAAAGTCTTTATTTTCCGATTGATAGTACTTATACAAAGCCTGAAAAACTTTTACACGGATATATCTCCTATTTAACATCTAAAGAACGTTTTCTTTTTAGTTTACTTTCTATTTTGCTCAATCCTTTCTTCAGCCAATCTATTGGCTGCCATATAAGTAGGAATTCCTTCATTGTTAGACATTTTAATTATATCTAATGTTGTTTGATAAATCTTTTCTGTCTTAGACATTGCTGCTTCTTTATCATAACCATGAAGCTCTGAATAACAGTTTATTAAACCCCCTGCATTGATAAGAAAGTCTGGAGCATAAATAATACCTTTTTCCATTACCATACTACCATGGTGGATTTCACTTTCCAATTGATTGTTAGCTGCTCCTGCAATAATCGAACAATTTAGTCTTTTCAAAGTATTGTCATTCACTGTTGCTCCTAAAGCACATGGAGCATAAATATCCATATTTACATCATAAATATCATCTAATTCGACCGCTGAGGCACTAAATTTAGAAACAGCAGTACCAACAGCTTCTTTGTCAATATCCGTTACAACAATATTAGCGTTCTCTTTTGCTAAATACTCTATCAAATACATACCAACGTGGCCAGCGCCCTGGACTGCGATTGTTTTGCCCGCTAGAGAATCGTTACCCCATTGTACTTTAGCTGAAGCCTTCATTCCCATATAAACACCATAAGCTGTAACAGGAGATGGGTCTCCTCCTTTTCCCAATAAACCAGATACATGGGTAGTTTCTTTTGCTACCCAATTTATATCTTGTGGATTAATACCAACATCTTCAGCAGTGATATATTTTCCATTTAAACTATCTACAAATTGACCAAATCTTCTAAAAAGCGCCTCACTTTTGTCTGTTTTAGAATTGCCAATTATGACCGCTTTACCCCCTCCTAAATTCAAACCAGAAATAGACGCTTTAAAAGTCATACCCCTAGATAAGCGTAAAACATCTTTTAACGCTTCTTGTTCAGATGAATAATTCCACATCCTAGTGCCACCAAGACTTGGCCCAAGAACTGTGTTATGAACAGCAATAATTGCTCTTAAACCGGTTTGTTCATCGTTACAAAAAAGGACTTGTTCATGCCCCATAGAGGACATGTCTCCTAGGATTCCTCCCTCTTTAACAACCTCTGCTTTTTCTTTAACGTTAATCATTCTTAACAGAATTTAATTAATACTTTTGAGTTCGAAACGAAGTAGTTTACAACTCGATTCAAGGGGACCAAAAGTAGTGTATTTTTCCATTTGTGCAATGGCAAAAAAAGTGTTTTAATGAAGTCATTGTGGTATTTAAATAAGTATCTTTTCAAATATAAATGGCGTTTACTATTGGGTGTCGTTTTTATTGCCTTAAACAATATTTTCAACATCTTCATCCCACAAGTTGTTAGACATACCATAGACTCAGTTAAAGAGAGCTTAACAACTTATTATCTTTTCGAACAAGAGGCATTCGGTGATTTTGCAAATGACATAGGTGCAACTACCGGAAAATTAGCTCTAATAGCTGGAGGTACCATAATTGGATTAGCAATACTAAAAGGTTTTTTTCTTTTTCTCACTAGACAAACGATTATTATCGTTTCCAGACTTATCGAATATGATTTAAAAAACGAAATTTTTGACCAATATCAAGTCTTAAGCTTGTCGTTTTACAAACGAAATAAAACAGGTGATCTAATGAATCGAATTAGTGATGACGTAAGCAAAGTAAGAATGTATATTGGCCCCGCCATAATGTACACTGCAAACTTGACCTTACTTTTTGTTTTAGTCATTTCCACTATGTTAAAAGTAAATGCAGAACTTACCTTGTATGTACTATTACCTTTGCCTTTGCTCTCTTTTCTCATTTATTATGTAAGCAATATCATCAATAAAAAAAGTGATCAAGTTCAAAGACAATTATCAACATTATCTTCTTTTACTCAAGAAGCATTTTCCGGTATTCGCATTTTAAAAGCTTACAATAGAGAGCAAGATTCTTTATTAGCTCTTGAGCAAGAATGCGAAACATACAAGTACCTTAACCTTGATTTGGTGAAAATTAATGCCTTATTTCATCCTTTAATGCTGCTCCTAATTGGAATAAGTACAACATTAACAATTTATATAGGTGGTATTTTAGCAATACAGGGAGAAATTACTATAGGTAACATTGCTGAATTTGTTATATATGTAAATATGTTAACCTGGCCTATTGCAGCAGTTGGCTGGGTTACATCATTAGTGCAAAGAGCTGCTGCTTCGCAAGCTAGAATTAATGAATTTCTAAACACTGTTCCTGAAATTACTAATTCAACTATGGGTTCCTCAGACATACATGGAAATATTGAATTTCAAAATGTTACATTCGATTATCCCGATTCTGGTATCTGCGCACTGAATAATGTGTCTTTTTCTGTACAACAAGGAAAATCATTAGCAATAATGGGAAGAACAGGAAGTGGAAAATCTACCATTGCCAATCTGATTGGACGAATTTATGATATTTCAAAAGGTGATATACTAATCGACAAAACCCCAATTGATGAAATTAACCTTAACGATTTAAGGTCGAATATTGGATATGTGCCGCAAGAAGTTTTTCTTTTTTCAGAAACAATTGCCAACAATATTTCCTTTGGTTTAACAAAAATGGATTTTTCAAAAGAAACAATTGAAGCAGCTGCAAAAAATGCCGCTATCTATAATAATATAATGGAATTTCCAGATCGATTTGAAACTTTTGTTGGAGAACGAGGAATCACTCTATCCGGTGGACAAAAACAACGTATTTCAATAGCAAGAGCTATAATTAGGAGCCCCCAAATATTAATTTTCGATGACTGCTTATCATCAGTTGATACAGAAACAGAGGAAGAAATTTTAAATAATCTTAAAATCATTATGCAGGACAAAACAAGCATAATAATTAGTCATCGAGTAAGTTCTGTAAAACACGCAGACCATATCATTATTCTTGATGAAGGGCGAGTTGTTGAAGAAGGCAAACACGCATATTTAGTCGACAAGAAAGGTATTTACTTCGACTTATTCCAAAAACAGCAATTAGAGAATAGTTAAACACTTCTTCTCTTTTCCCAAAAAATATAACTAAGTTTGTTATTGAGCATCGAGAATATTAAATATATTAAACCAAAGACAATGGATGGAAATGATAGTAAAAAAATTGCAAATCAAACCGGTCGGGACGAAATCTATTCCAATATTGTAAGAGCAGGAAAGAGAACCTATTTTTTTGATGTTAGAGCCACTAGAGGCAACGACCATTACATTACAATTACCGAAAGTAAAAGACGGTATAATGAAGACGGTACATACAGCTATCATAAACATAAAATATTCTTATATAAAGAAGATTTCGAAAAATTTAGCTCTGCGATGTCAAGCACCATTAAAAAGGTTTTTGAACTGCAAGCTATAGAAGATTCCAATGTCGCAGAAAGGGTTTCAGATACTTTTACTGATGTAAAATTTGAAGACCTAGACTTAGCAAATTCTTCTGCTTCTGAATGAAACTAGTAAGTATGAATTGAAAAATTATTTTAGGAAATTAAATTCTAACATCTCTTTTAACTACTGAAGCCCTTTAAGAATTACTAACATAGCATCCATAGTTTTAAAAAGTGCTAAACTTATATCTGTTTACCATTTTAACCCCAAGCAACTTCAATTCCATTTTCCCCAACACCTAGCGCATGTTAAACTAAACTATAGAATCGCGTAAATTACAGTTTGTTGTTCTAAATACGAATTCTAGTATTTTGAATTGTATTCTGCCTAAGGACATAATACGTTGAGCTACATGACATAATTAAGGTGTTAAGAACCTTTTTCGCATTTCACCCTATATTATTCTTAACTCCACTTTAACATCTAGTTCATTCCAATTGCTATAAAATTTTAACAAACAACAACTTAAGATAACAAAACCAATAAATTTTTACACTATTTTTTTCAATACGATTGATTTAGAAACAGAAATAAATTATTTAATTTTATTTCCATTAATTTCGCATTGTTTTGAAATCAATTGTGCGAGTTTTAACCTTTTTTTTGCTGTTTTCAAATCTTGCTGCAGCACAAACTGGTTTATCACTTCAGTTAAATCATCACAATGGTAAGTTAATTGCGATAACCAACGAATTTCCTGAATCAGGAATTAGTTCAGTGTCTGAAATTAATTTCAATTATCACACAAACGGGCAGAAATATTGGCACAAGAGTTATTTTAACCCAAGAATTGGTTGTTCATTAGCTTTTCAACAGTTTGGAAATTGGGGAATTTTAGGCGGCGGTATTTCGATACAACCAAATTTAGCGCTACAAAAGCGCTTTGTTAAAGGGTGGTCAATTGAAAGTAGAACAGGTTTAGGTGTGGCTTTTTTCAACAAACCACATGATGCAATTAGTAATCCTACAAACACAATGATAGGCTCTGTTGTAACCGCATCGTTTTCAGAATATATTGGAATACAAAAAACTATTCGAAATATTGGGCTTAATGCTGGAGCAACAATCTGGCATTGGTCTAATGGACATACTAGCGTGCCAAATGTTGGTGGGAATTTTATTGGATATTCGATTGGGCTTCTTTATTCTATAAAACCTACTATTGAATATAGCAAAACAGAAGGTTCAGCAGATGTTGAGCCAGAGTTAAAAAAATATCCAATTTGGGATACTATAGATAAAAAAATTCATTTAGACATCGCTGGCTCACTTGGCATCCATGAAATAGAAGGGACATTTCAACCTGTTGATGGACCTAAATATAATGTTTATTCAGCTACCGTTGGAGCAACCAAGAGGATTGGAAAAGTTGAAAAACTAACACTTGGTGTCGATCTCAACTATTTTACAGCCTATCACGAACAAATCGTCAATCAAGAATTGTTCGAATCCGATTATCGCTTAAAATCTTCGAACGTTGTTGCTTTTATTGGTAATGAGTTTCTTTTTGGCAGGCTTGCGTTTATTTCGCAATTAGGCATTAATATTTATATCCCATTCAGAAAAAAGATAACTGAATCTGTTGAATTTACATCCCCCTTTGCAAAGGCACTATACATATACAGCACCAATAAAATAGGTTTTAGATATTATTGGGCTACCGATTACCAGAAAATAAATCGTAAAATTTACACAGAAATCAACCTTAAAACTATTTTCGGTAAAGCTGATTTTATTCAACTTAAAGTGGGCTATAGTCTTTAGCCACAACAAGTTACTAGGCGTTCTTTTATTTTGGCATTGTTTAGTTTATTTTTGGCCACTTAATAAAAAAACCAGGAAAAATATGAATATTTTAAAATACGCCCTTATAAGTACGGTTTCACTAGTAATTATAAGCTGTGGAGAAGCTCCAAAAAAAGAAGCAAAAGTTGAAACTGTTGCTGAAGAAACAAATTCCATGTCATGGTATACCGAGGAATATACCGAAAAAGACGATGATGGATTCAGATGGAAAACAGAACGTTTTGCAGATATCAAAATTGTTAAATATCAAATTCCAAGTTGGGATAAATTATCTATCGATCAAAAAAAGTTAGTTTACTTTTTATCACAAGCAGGTTATTCTGGTAGAGACATTATATGGGATCAAAACTACCGACACAACCTAAAAATCAGAAGAGCATTAGAAAACATCATTTCAACTTATTCTGGAGATAAAACTTCTGATGACTGGACTAAATTTATGGTTTACACAAAGAGAATGTGGTTTGCAAATGGAATTCATCACCACTATTCTATGGACAAATTCAACCCAGATTTTAGCAAAGAATATTTAGCTACGCTTTTAGATGAAACTAAAACTGAGCTATCTGAAGAAGCTATTGATGCGATAATGGACCCTGCCAAAGACAATAAAAAAGTAAGCCTTGATTCTAACAAAGATTTATTATTAGCATCTGCATCTAACTTTTATGGCCCTGATGTCACTGAAAAAGAAGCGGTGGCATACTATAAAGGTATTATGAAAGAAGGTGACAAAGAGCCTATATCTTACGGCCTTAATTCACAATTAGTAAGAGGCGAAAACGGGCTAGAAGAAAAAGTCTGGAAGGTTGATGGCATGTATGGTGAAGCAATTAAAGAAATTATCGGTTGGTTAGAAAAAGCGGTTACTGTTGCTGAGAACGAAGGACAAGGAAATGCTTTAAAACTTTTAATTGAATATTACCAAACAGGTAGCTTAGAAAAATGGGATGAGTACAACATTGCATGGGCTTCTTCTATAGATGGTGATATTGATTATATCAATTCATTCATCGAAGTATATAACGACCCATTAGGTTATAGAGGTTCTTACGAAACTATTATTCAAATCAATGACTTTGAAGCTTCAGAAAGAATGTCTATTCTTTCTGAGAATTGTCAATATTTTGAGGATAATTCTTCAATAATGGATGAGCATAAAAAGAAAAATGTTGTCGGAGTATCTTACAAAGTTGTTAATGTTGCTGCTGAAGCTGGAGATGCTTCTCCTTCTACTCCAATTGGTGTAAACTTACCAAATGCAAATTGGATCAGAGCTGCTCATGGCTCTAAATCTGTAAGCCTAGGAAACATCGTTGCTGCATACGAGCATGCAGGGGGGAAAGGAATTCTTGCCGAATTTGCTTACACTGAAGATGAAATTACCAGGGCCGAAGCACATGATGAAGTTGGCGAAAAAATGCATACTGCATTGCACGAAGTAATTGGACATGCATCAGGTCAAATTAACGAAGGTATCGGAACACCTAAAGAAACCCTTAAAAACTACGCTTCTACCCTTGAGGAAGCTAGAGCTGATTTAGTTGGACTTTATTATTTATATGACAACAAGCTAATCGAGATGGGACTTATCGAATCTCTTGAAGTTGGTATGGCCCAATATGAAAGCTACATAAGAAATGGAATGATGCTTCAATTGAGACGATTAGAGCCAGGTGCAATAATTGAAGAGGCGCATATGAGAAACCGTCAATTAGTAGCTGCATGGGCATTCGAAAAAGGTGAAGCTGATAGTGTTATAACAAAAGAAGTTAAAGATGGTAAAACTTACTTTGTTGTTAATGACTTTCCTAAGTTGAGAGTTTTATTCGGAGACCTATTAAAAGAAATTCAACGAATTAAATCTGAAGGAGATTATGAAGCTGGAAAAGCCCTGGTTGAAAATTATGGTGTACAAGTTGATCAAGCCATCCATGCAGAGGTATTAGAAAGAACCGCTAAATTAAATATTGCCCCTTACGGTGGATTTATTAATCCTAAATTAGTACCTGAAATGGATGAAGCTGGTAAAATTATTAATATTAATGTTGAATACCCAGACGATTTTGAGACGCAAATGATGGATTATGCTAAGAATTATTCATTTTTACCTAGTGTAAATTAATTTATGAACTGTTAATAACAGGTTAATAACCTGTGAATAACTTAAAGGGGCGTAAGCCCCTTTTTTGTTGCCTTTATAATTTCTGATTTGTAACTTTACTTGAGTTTTTTTTTACTAAAATGCCCATCGGAAAATCAATTTTAAATCTCAGAATTATGAAAAAAATTTACTTATGTTTGATAGTATTACTAACCCTATCACTAGATACAACTAATACCTTTGCCCAATGCGGAACAGCACTTTCTCTGCCATGGTCAGAAGGGTTTGCTAACGGAGGAGCTATTCCAACTTGCTGGACAATGGGCGGTGGTGAACCTTGGTTATTTAACACTGCAGGGCCAAACCATGTAGGTAATAACGGAACGCTATCTGGATCGAGTCTTACCAATGGATATTATGCAGTTGTTGATGCTTCTGGAACTGCTGCACCTGCGACTCTAACAAGCCCTCTTATTGATATAAGTTCATTGACAGTTCCTCAACTAGCATTTTTTGAGATTAGTAACAATGAAGGGTTTTCTAATTCACAATTAGACGTTGAAGTTTGGGATGGTGCTGCTTGGAATTTAGTAGGCACTTACAACACAAACACGACAGGTTGGGAAAGGAAGGAAATAGTTCTTGGATTGCTCACCTTTACTGGGCCTGCACAAGTTAGATTTACATTCTCCGAAGTAATTAATCCAAACGATTTTTATGACGACATTGCAATAGATGATGTTACTTTCGAAGAAGCACCTACATGTCCAGCACCGAATAATTTAGGCGCAATTACCCCTAGCTCAACAACTGCTAACCTTTCTTGGTCAGAAACTGGTTCTGCAACCGAATGGGAAATTGAATGGGGACTTTCAGGTTTTGCTCAAGGAACAGGAAGTACTACTATTACTGCCACAAATCCATCCGCAGTTAATGGATTATTGAGTTCTACAACTTATGACTTTTACGTTAGCGCAATATGTGGTGCTGGAGATACGAGTTCTTGGAGCGGTCCTTTCTCTTTTAATACTCCTTGTGCATCTTTTACAGCTCCATTCCTTGAAGAATTTAACGTTGCCACATTACCTAATTGCTGGACAGAAACAGGCCCAACTACTTGGGAGTATGGCAGCAATTCTATTGGCGGATTTGCCGCTTATGGTGCAGCAAATGTTGCGGACCATTCTGTTAATGGTGGTGGAACGTTTATTGGTATAGACGGATCTGATAATACAAATGGTGAGATAAGTGCTCTTCTCAGTCCGATGATAGATGTTAGCGCAATGAGTTCCCCAGCTCTTAGTTACTGGGTTTTTAGCAACAATACTAATGATGCTGCTCTTAACAAACTTATTGTTGAGTTATTCGATGGCGCTTCTTGGCAAGTCATTGATTCAGTGCAAACTAACCTTGGTCCAGACTGGGTTGAAAGAATAACAGATTTAACTAATTACTCGATTACTGGTGATGTTCAAGTGAGGTATACAATAACTGGAGATAATTCAGCTGGTGGCAGCACCTTCTACAACGATATAATGATTGATGATGTTAAAATATATACTCCACCAACAATTGATTTAGCAGTTACAGGAGTTGTGTCGCCTATCGGCACCGGATGCGGTTTAACAAGTGCAGAAGACATAACAATCTCAGTATTAAATGTTGGTATTAACGATACTGCTAACTTTGACTTATCATACCAAATTAATGGCGGAACGATTGTTACCGAAACAATTACGTCAACATTAGAATCAGATAGTACACTGACATTCACATTTGCTGGACAGGCTGATTTAAGTGCAATTACAACATTTAACATTATAGCATGGGTATCGCTTACTAATGATGAAAGCTCAGTAAATGATACAATAGTAGATTCTGTAACAAACAATGCTATTCCCGTTCTAAACCTTGGAAATGATACGACAATCTGTGCAGGTGTCGATTTAACTTTAGATGCCACGGCTGCTTTTACTAGCTATATTTGGAGCGATGGCTCAACAAATTCAACTTTAGTAGTTAATTCTAGTAACACATATTCTGTTACGGTTTTTGATGCTGTTGGATGTTCAGGATCAGATGCAATAATTGTTTCAACTTCAAGTTTTATTGCGCCTAGTTTGCGTTCTGACACAACTATTTGTGTTGGAACTTCTATTGACCTAGCTGCTGGAACCTACGATGCTTACTTATGGGAAGATGGCTCTACTAGCCAAACATTTAATGTAACCGCTACAGGAATCTATACTGTTACCGTTTCTGAAGCAAGCACAAGCTGTACTGCAGCAACATCTGTTTACATTGAGGTGCTTGCGCCAACATCAACATTTACAATGCCTTCAGCGTTTTGTGAATCGGAACCATCTTTAACTTTGACAGCTTCTCCGGTAGGAGGTAATTTTAGCGGAAGCGGTGTCTCTGGAAATGTTTTTAGCCCTGCAGCTGCAACAGCTGGAAATTATGATATAATTTACGATTATTCTGAGACCTCAACTCCGCTTTATTCAATTAACCAAGTTGGTACTTTCGCTCCTTTACCAGGAACGGGAACAAATGTTACTCTTGGAGATGATCAAGTTTCACCAAATCTACCTATTGGATTTGCATTTAATTTCTTTGGGTTAACCTACACTGATTTTTATATTTCATCTAACGGATTCGTATCGTTTCAAGATGATGGCAGTGGATGTTGTTCTGGCCAGGTTCTTCCTAATGCTAATGTGCCAAATAATTTAATAGCTTTCCAGTGGTCAGATTTAAATCCAAATGATGGCGGCACAATAGAATATTTAACAGTTGGTGTTGCTCCTAATAGAGTTCTTATCATAAATATAAATGGCATACCGCACTATGGATCAAGTGGTGCTGCAACTGTAACTACACAAATATTGTTATATGAAGGCTCTAACATCATTGAAATACATACTACAGACGCAATACCTGATGCAGGTATCATAACTCAAGGCATTGAAAACAGTACTGGAACCATCGGCTATAGTGTTCCTGGAAGAAATGGTTCCAACTGGTCAGCAACTAATGACTTTGTTCAATTTGTGCCAGGTGCTTTAACCACATGCTACAGCAGCGACACAGTGAACGTTGATGTATTTGCTACACCGGTAGTTGATTTAGGTCTTGACACTGCAATTTGTGATCCGTCTATATACACATTAGATGCAGGAAACTCAGGAAGCACGTATGTCTGGAATGATGGCTCAACTAACCAAACGTTAGCCATTGACACAACAGGCTCTTATGGCGTTACTATTACTAGTCCAGATGCTTGTGTGTTTATCGATAGCATATATATTTTAGATATAGCAGCGCCGATTGTCGACTTAGGTAGTGATATTGATGCATGTATTGGTGATACTGTTGCTATTGGTGTAACGATACCATCTGCTGTATACTCATGGAATACTGGAGATACAACATCAACTATTGGTGTTTCTTCAACGGGTCAATACATTGTATCAGTTGCTAAATGTTCTACGGTTATTGATACTATTCGTGTAACATTTAACTCACCTCCACTTGTTGATTTAGGGCAAGACCGAATTTTTTGTTATGATGAATATGTTGAGCTTGATGCTGGTTTTTTCGATTCGTATTTATGGAGTGTTGATGGTTCCGCAAATCAATTGATAAGTGATACTTCCGTACAATGTGAATACACTATAGAAATGTATGATTCTTTCGGTGATGGATGGAATGGTAATACTTTTGATTTATATCAAGACGGTGTGTTTCTTGATAGTTCAACTGTTACTAATGGATCTGGTCCCCGTTTTGATTATTTTACTGTTACACCAGGAACAATGCTTTCTATTAATCACGATCTCTCAGGACCATTTCAAAACGAAGTTTCCTATTTGTTATATGATGGTTTCGGAAACCTAGTTTATGAACAAGTACAAGGAACATATATTTCACCTGCTACAAATGTTTGGTCAGGAGCTGCTGTATGCCCAGCGATTGACGGTGAAGTTATTGTAACAGTTGCCGATATTAATGGCTGCATAAACTCTGATACTATTAACGTTTCAAGAAGTAATCCAGATTTAGATTTAGGTTCTGACACGTCAATTTGCGCTGGTACTAGTTTAACTGCAGACGCAGGAATACATGCGTCCTATTTATGGTCTGATGGTTCTACAAACCAAACATTAGATTTGCTGACTGCTGGAACTTATTATGTTACAGTTACTGACTCTATTGGATGTACCAAAACTGATAGCATTGTGTTAGGTATTAATGCGCTTCCTGTTGTTGATTTAGGTAATGACACCTCTTTTTGTGAAGGATCAACTTACATGATTGACGCAGGCCCAGGTATGTCTATTTACAATTGGAGTGATGGTCAAGCTAGCCAAATGGCTTCCGCAATCCTTTCTGGAACCTTTTCCGTTACTATTACAGATGTTAACGGATGTTCAGATACTGATACAATTAATGTAACTGCAATAAAAGTTATTGCATCTATAACTACTACTGACGCAACTTGTGGGAATTCTGATGGCTCTGCTTCGGCACTAGTTTCGGCGGGAATAAATCCCTATTCTTTCTTATGGTCTGATGGGGCAACAACAGTTATAAATACTGGTCTTTTTGCTGGATTTTATGATGTAACCGCTACCGATAGTTATGGTTGTTCAAGTAGCGCTTCTGCTAATATATTGAATGCTAATGGGCCTCAAATTTCTTCAACAACTGTAACTCCAAACCTTTGTTTTGGAAGCTCTGATGGTGCAATTGATATTACTGCCAATGGCGGAGCGACACCATACACATATGCATGGAATAATGGTTCTACTGACATAAATATTTCCGGCCTTATCGCTGGGAATTATGATGTTACAGTGTCAGACTTTGCCGGTTGTGATGGTTATGCTGCCGAAGTGGTAACAGATCCAATAATACTTGCTACCAACACCTCTGATTCATCAATTTCTTGTAATGGAAGCGCTGATGGATTAATTAACGCAATAGTTTCTGGAGGTACTTCTGGGTATACTTACCTCTGGAACAACGGAAGTACAGCTATAAGTATTTCTGGTCTTACTGCAGGAGATTATAGCTATACTGCTACAGACGCTAATGGATGTATTGCAAATACATCTGTCACTTTAGGTCAGCCATCTGCTATTTCATTGACAACTGCTTCAACTGATGCTAATTGTAATGGAGCCTCAAGCGGTGGAGCACTAGTTAGTGTTTCAGGGGGAACACCAGCCTACATGTACATGTGGAACAATGGCTCAACAACTTCGAATGCCATTGGATTAGTCGCAGGAAGCTATTATGTTACTGTTACTGACAGTAATGGATGTATGGAAATGGCTTCTACAACAGTTGGTGAGCCGGCCGCATTGGCTGTTTCTAATTCTATTACAGATGCTACTTGTGGTAATGCTGATGGTGCGGCTATCCCAGCTGTTACTGGCGGCACATCACCATATTTCTACAATTGGAGTAATGGCAGTATTACATCATCGTTAAATTTTGTTTTAGCGGGTAATTATGTTGTAACTGTTTCAGATTTTAACGGATGTTCAACAACGAGTAATGCAGTTATTGTTAATTCGAATGGACCTGTTACCACTATTACTCCTGTTGATCCAATATGTTATGGAAGCTCTGATGGATACGCTACAGCAAATACACTTGGTGGAGCTACTCCATATGCTTATATGTGGAGTAATGGAAGTACCAGTATAACAGCTTCTAGTTTAATGGCTACGAGCTATCAATTAACAGTGACTGACGGAACTGGTTGCGCTGGTTACTCTTCTACTTTGCTGTCTAACCCTACCATTGTTTCCATTTCAGCTTCATCTACAGATGAGACAAATGCAGGAGCGAATAATGGAACTGCAATTGCAACTGGTGCTGGTGGAACTGGCTTATTTACTTATGCTTGGTCTAATGGCGGCACGGCTGATATGGTAGCTGGTTTAGCTCCGAACACTTATACTGTTACAGCTAGCGATGCAAACGGATGCAGTGCTTCTGAGTCTATTACAATTACGGCCAGTACTGATACTTGCAGTCTTGCTATTTCTGCAACTTCTACAGATATATCTTGTTATGGAGACGCGAATGGAACTGCAACGGTTACAAGCTCTGGAGCTTTTGGAACTGAAATGTATGCATGGAGTAGTTCAGCCACTGTTGCTTCAATTAGTGGTTTAATTGCTGGAACTTACTCAATTACGGTTACAGATTCTTTAAGCTGTGTTGTGATAGATACATTAACAATAAACGAACCAGCAGCAGTATTTATCACTTTGGGTGTTGATACAACTATTTGTAATAATGTTGGTGGTTTAGTTCTAGATCCTGGAAGTGGCTTTGCATCATACACATGGTCTACCGCCGACACTACGCAAAGTATTTCGGTCAATACTACGGCCGCATACTCTGTAACAGTAACAAATACGGATGGTTGCTCAGCCTCTGATGACGTCAATGTGACCGTTGATATTTGTGGTGGTGTTAATGAGCTATCTAACCTATTTAATGTAGATATTTATCCAAATCCATCTAAAGGTCAGTTTTTAATTAATGTTAACTCTAATAAAAAAACAGAAGCTAGCATTTCTATTTACAGTATTGATGGTAAATTGATTTATACTGATGCTATGCAGCTCAAATTTGGAGTGACTTCAGCTGAAGTAGATTTAACAGGACTAGCAACAGGTATTTACAGCGTAGAATTAACTACTGATGCTGAATCTGCAATTAAGAAGCTGATTATAAAGTAATGTGTTAACTATAACTTCACAAAAAAAGCCTCCCGAAATCGGGAGGCTTTTTTTATTCTACAAACTTAATAAGCCGGATTCTGTTTTAATCTATTATTTATCTGGTACTAACTTCACAGTTAGTATCTAGCGATTTACCCTCCAAGTTCGGGCGAGCAACCCTCAAGCCTTGGTTTACATAATCTTGCAGCGCATAAGGTTTGCACAGCTTCCGAAATCACTTTCGAAACTGGTAGGCTCTTACCCTACCTTTTCACCTTTACCTCGAATCACTTCAAGGAAATTATTCTCTGTTGCACTAGCTATGTTGCTAGAAAACTAACAACTCTTCCCGTTAGGAAGTATGCTGCTCTATGCTGTCCGGACTTTCCTCTCCCGATAAATCGGGAGCAATAGAACGTTTGTGCTACAAAACTATGTTATTTGTTCTGATAAATAATTACCTCTGTTGCACCATTTCCATATTCTAGATATGGAGCATCAGAAAAAGAAACTGCCGAATATTGTTTAAGCTCCCTTCTAATCGCTGAGCAAAGGACACCTTCACCAACCCCATGAATAAAAACGACCTTATTAGCTCTATCAGAAATAGCTCTTTCTAATTCCTTTCTAAACTTTGACAATTGAAGCAATAACATGTCTGAATTAGACATACCTATTGCACTATCAACTAATTCATGTATATGCAAATCAACTTCAATTACAGCACCTTTTTTATGCTTTTGCGAAACTTTCTTTTCAGGTTCTGCTTCCTTTTCCCTAATTTCTCGTTCACTTATAATTACTGGGTAATAAGATTCTAAAAGAATTAATTTAGACAAATTATAAGAATATTCGAACGAATCAATTTCAACTACCGCTTTATCAACCAATTCAAATCGAAGAATAATTCCTTCAGAAGTTTCATCAATCACTTTAACTTTATCACCAACATTAAAATTCATGCTTCAAAAGTAATAATTCATAATATGGACAAACAAAAAAATCCTTGGACTACAGTTTCTTCTAAAATTGTACTAGATAATAGTTGGATTAAAGTTTTTAACCACGATGTTCTAAACCCGAACGGAAATGATGGCGTTTATGGAACTGTTCATTTCAAAAATTTAGCAATCGGAATAATCCCTATAGATAAAGACTTAACTACTTACCTAGTAGGTCAATATCGTTTTCCGCTAAAGCAGTAT
This sequence comes from uncultured Flavobacteriales bacterium, assembly GCA_905480125.1. Lineage (GTDB taxonomy): Bacteria > Bacteroidota > Bacteroidia > Flavobacteriales_G > NORP312 > NORP312. Next base: position 22,808 of record CAJQPE010000091.1, read on the forward strand.
TCATGGGAAATACCAGAAGGTGGAGGCGACTTAAGTTGTAGTCCAGTTGATTCTGCTAAACGAGAATTATTAGAAGAAACAGGAATACGAGCTGAGAATTATCAAGAAGTGGTGAAGATGCATTTAAGTAATTCAGTTAGTGATGAGAAAGCCCATGTATATATTGCAACCGGATTAACTTTTCATGAATCATCACCAGAAGACACAGAAGAATTAGTGATAAAAAAAGTAACTTTAAATGAAGCTTTTAAAATGATAGTAAATGGTGAAATTACGGACAGCATGTCTGTTGCAGGCCTATTAAAGGTGCAGCTACTTCTGGTTCAAGGAAAACTAAAAGTATAAGAAATGCCCTTTCAAACCCGACTTTGTACCATATTCATAGGTAGGCATAGGTATTTTTATAAAACCAAAAGCTCCAAAAAGAGTATTTACAAATGTCGACTTTGTTTTTATCCGCGTAAGATCAATGTCTAAAGAAAGAAAAAACTGCCTTTGTCTTTCGAATTCGGGTATCGGGTTTTCATCATTATCATATAAGTAATTTTGTGAGCCACCCGTCATTCCATCTGCGCTATAACCAAAAGCTAGATTTAGCCATGATGGCACATAGCTCTCTTTACCGCCAAAAGACTTCAAATTAATTGATAACCAGTAAGTTTGTCCATTGTAATCTTTTAACAACCGTTCGTTCCATGATTCTCCTAGCACATTTGGTCTGTATTGCGCATAAAGACTATTATGAACTGAAAATTTCAGCATCATGCGCTGCTCCTTCCAAAGCAGCTCTTGAGCAATTAATAAACCTGCACCAGAAATATTTGCCAGCATATCACCAGAAGACGCACCCCATTCTGCCGATAGGCCATCAAGCACTTCTATAGAAGTTAGAAAAGAAAGACCTAATATTCCACCATAAATAACTGATTTTCTTTCACTTAATCCAGACCATCTCAATGCTCTTATGCCAACAACTCCAATATAATACGAAGTCATAGCATGGCCCATTTTATCCATTTGTAGCCATTGTTGGTTATCATCAAACCAATGAAATGAGCTTCGAGGATAATCTTTGTACCACAAGTTATTTAACATAACCATTGCTCCTGTATATCCAATAATTTCAATTCCTACAACTGAAGCTGTTCTTTTAGAATTAAAAAATCCATTTTGAATCCCTAAGGAAAGAGTATCCTTCTCTTGCGCAAGCAACAAAATAGGCATACTAAATAATAGGATAGATATCGTAAGCTTGTGCATTAGAATGTAAATATCATTAATATAATCAGAAGTCTTAATGGGAACATTAGCAAAATAATTCTATTTTTGTTTACTGCTTAATATTCAAAACATGAATCAAATTAAGATATTTCTTTTCGTAACTCTTTTGTTTTCAAATTTTTTTGGACTATTTGCCAACACTATAGAATCAATTAATCATATTAAAAATTGTGATTTAGCGGAAAAGGCCACATCCTTAGAAAAGGATAGCGAAGCATTAGATTTTTATTACGAACTCGATTCATATATCTCTGATTGCAGTAGTTTTAATCTGGCTCAAATGGGGTTGAGTTATTTAAACTCAAATGTATATAATGAAAAGGTTATTTCAAATATTGAAAAAAGTGCAGAAAACTTTTCTGATTTTGAACATTCTGATCTTTTATGTTTCCACATAGAGAAAGTAAGCTTTGATGTCCAAGAAAAAGAACAAAACTCAAAAGCGTCTGCAAACCAAGCCAGTGAGAACACATCTGCCAATAAAGGCACAGATAGCTATGCTGCTGCGTTTACCATCGAGATCAAGTTTGGGTTTGACACAGCTGAACTCAGTCAAGCTTGTTTAAAAGATATTGAGGTACTTTATTCTACTTTTAAACAGCATAAAGAGGCATATATAGAAATAGCTGGCCACACCGATTCCAAAGGTTCGGATAGCCACAACAAAGCATTATCTCAGGCGAGAGCTGATGCGGTTAAAAAATATCTCGTAAATAAAGGTATTCCCAAAGATCGCATTATGACTAAGGCAATTGGCTCAAAACAGCCCATTTCGCCAAACATCAACCCTGATGGCTCCGACAATCCTGAGGGTAGGGCCAACAACAGGCGCACAGATATCAAGATTGTTAACTATTAAATCTGTTAGCATGCAATTAATAATCAGGATAGCTTTCCTGGTGACTATTTCTATTTGCTTTTGTTATTCGCTACAAGCACAACGTCAGAATAATATGTGGTATTTTGGTAATGGGGCTGGTTTAGATTTTAACTCAGGCAAACCTATCGCTCTGAAAAAGGGGAAATTATTCACTGAAGAAGGTTGTGCTAGTGTTTCTAATCAATCTGGCCAACTTTTATTTTATACAAATGGAGTCAAAGTATGGGATACTGATCATACCGTAATGGAAGGAGGGCAATCGCTTGCTGGAGGTGTATCTTCCACTCAATCTACAATTATTGTCCCGACTCCAGGAGATAAAACCAAATATTATATTTTCACTGCTGATGAAAAAGCTGGCCCCAAAGGTTTATCCTATTCAATAGTGGATATGACTAAAAGAAATGGAAAAGGTAATGTTGTAAAAAAGAACCAATTCTTATACGGACCAATTGTAGAAAAGCTAACTATAACTCCGCACAACAATGGTGAAGATTATTGGATAATTGTGCACCAATGGAACACCAACACTTTTGCGTCTTTTCAATTAACCGAAACAGGCATAATAACAACTCCAGTGCTTTCTAAAGTTGGAAGAGTACATAAAGATTACGGTAGTGGCAACAAAGGAGAAACTATTGGGCAATTAAAAGTGGCACCTGACGGCAAAAGAATAGCTTCAGTAATGTGTTACATAGCTAATAATCCAATTGAACTTTTTGAATTTGACAATGCTACGGGTGAAATTTCTAACCAAAAAGAAATACCAACTATTGGATTCGCATACGGAGTAGAATTTTCACCAAATAGTGAATTTCTATATGTCTCCTTTTTAAAAGGGTCGGTTGGCGTTATTCAATACAACTTGGGTGCCCCTAATATTTTCGACTCGGCCCACTTTCTTTCAAAAATAACAAACACTTCTGTATATGGCTCTCTCCAGCTTGGGCCTGATAAAAAAATATACGTATCGAAAACAGGTAAATATTTAGATGTTATCAATTCTCCCAATAAACTTGGTGAAACATGTAATTATGAAATTGGTGCCGTTAGTCTAGAAGATAGAAATTGTGTATATGGCCTTCCTGCAAAAGTTGTTTCTAATGAAATGAAAAAGGAACCAATATTGCTAAATAGCACTTCATCAAGTGTTAATAAATCAAACAACACATCGACTAAAAAATATCTATGTGAAGAAAATGTTGAGCTTGATGCGGGCCACAAAGGCTCTGTTTTTTTATGGTCTACAGGAGAAACAACGCAAATTATTAATGTTAAAACTATTGGATCTTATACTGTTAAAATCAGTGAACCTGATAATATAGAATCACAATCAATAAATTTCATGGTAAATAAAGGTGAGCCTCATGTTAACATTGGGAGAGATACTACATTGTTTTGTATTAAAAAATATAGTCTAGATGCTAAAAATGTAGGTTACGAATACAAATGGTCTACGGGCGAAAATACCAAGGAAATAGATATTACCCGATCAGGAAAATACTCTTTAACGGTTACCAATGGAAATTGTTGGGATAGAGATACGATTTATGTATCATTCGAAAGTAAGCCCCCTAGGTTCAATGCCCTTCCTTCGTTTAGCCCTAAAAATAGTGGATTCAATAGCTCATTTCATTACTCTGTTAACGATGTTACCGAATTTTACCTCGAGGTAAAATCTTCTAAAGGAAAATCTATCTGGAAAACTACTACCGTGGGAGACCAATGGAATGGCAAAGACAAAAAAGGTGAAGTCTTAAAAAAAGGTTCTTACAACTGGAAAGTTAATTACAAAGGTATTTGCACGTTTGGCGAAACAATAGAAGAAGAAGGCGTTGTTAGACTTTATTAATAGTACTTTTGACGTATCAAATTTGACAAAAAATGGGAAGCTCTCTTAATACAATTGAAGAAGCAATAGAAGACATTAAGCAAGGTAAAGTTGTTATCGTTGTTGATGACGAGAATAGGGAAAACGAAGGAGATTTTATTACTGCCGCCAGAAATGTTACCCCTGAAGTCATCAATTTTATGGCAACCCATGGTCGGGGATTAATTTGCGCTCCACTTATAGAAGACAGGTGTGACGAGCTAGAACTAAACTTAATGGTGAACAACAACACTGTTCTTCATGAAACTCCATTTACAGTCTCAATTGATTTAAAAGGAAACGGTTGCACTACAGGAATATCGACCAGCGACAGAGCAAAAACTATCCAAGCCTTAATTGACCCAAATACAAATCCTTTTGACTTCGGTAAACCAGGACATATTTTTCCTTTAAAAGCAAAGGCTGGAGGAGTACTTAGGAGAACTGGACACACTGAAGCGACCATTGACCTTGCGAGATTGGCCGGATTTGAACCTGCTGGCGTTTTGGTTGAAATTTTAAATGAAGATGGCTCCATGGCTCGATTGCCAGAATTAATAGATATAGCCAAAAAGTTTGAACTAAAATTAATCTCAATTGAAGATCTAATCGCCTATCGATTAAAAACAGAATCGCTTATAGAAAAACAAGTGCAAGTTAAAATGCCAACAGTTCAAGGAAATTTTGAAATGATTGCATTTAAACAAATTACTAATGACATGGAGCATTTGGCCCTTATCAAAGGGGAATGGGATGAAGACGACTCAGTACTTGTTAGAGTCCACTCTAGTTGCATGACTGGCGATATTTTTGGTTCTTGCAGGTGTGATTGCGGACCTCAGCTCCATCAAGCAATGCATATGATTGAGAAAGAAGGTAAAGGAGTTATCGTATACATGAATCAAGAAGGTCGTGGCATTGGTCTTCTAAACAAGCTCAAAGCCTATAAGCTTCAAGAAGAAGGTTTTGATACTGTTGAAGCAAATGAAAAACTTGGATTTTCTGCAGACCAAAGAGACTATGGTATTGGAGCTCAAATATTAAGATCTCTTGGTGTAAAGAAAATGAAACTCTTATCTAACAATCCTAAAAAGCGAACAGGGCTTATTGGATATGGCTTAGAGGTGACCGACAATATTCCACTAGAAATTGAATCAAACAAACACAACCAATTATATCTGGAAACAAAAAAGAACAAACTTGGCCATAATCTAAAAATGGGCAATACTAATTCTTTGACATAGCTCAATTAGTTTAACTCTTATTGAAAGAGTAATTTCAATAATTGATTTCCAAGTAATTATTAATTCTTGAATTTTGTTATTAAACATTTTTATCGACAATACGTAAAAGCTAACCTTCTTATTTTGTATTTTCCTTATATCATTACCTAACTGTGCTTTCATTCTTTTAGATTCTGCAATCATCAATTTTTCTTCTGGGTTAAAAAAGTCATTTGACATTTCATAAACCCAATTACCAAATCGATTCATCTGCATCTCACCTTTTCGTTCCAAGAAACTTAACAGCAAAGCAAATACGTTCAAAATATTTTGGATTCGTGTTATATTATGCTGATTCTTTATAGAATTAGTAAGCAAGTTTTGATTTTGCAACCTATTTTTATTCCTAATTTGTTTATTTCTCATAACTTAATTATAGCTTAATATAGCATATTTTATTTTATCTCATTAGCAAAATAACGTAACCTATAACTAATAATACATAGCAATTAAGCAAAATAATATCCTTAATTTAATCTTTAAGTAAGGATCTTAAAACTTAATTAAAGTCTTAACTAAAATCTTAAATACTTAATATTTTACTTAATTAAAATATATTTGATTATTATTGTTAAGATGTTTGATCAGTTTACATTAAAGCAGCACCCTATCGAAGTCTTGGTAAACCAAAGAGCTTCAATCCTTCCGGGGGCACTTAAAATAGTTGGTATATATCACAATTATAATTCGACTTTGCCTTTTGGAATTAGCTCTAGTATATCGGAAAGCACAACAAAAGAAATCGAATTTTCTTTAGATGTAATAAAAAAACACAGTAACATAAATAGCAATAAAACATGGATAAGTATTGCTGATTCAGGCTTAGATCGTAATTCTTCTGAAAAGAGAGTAATTAAGCAAATGTCTTTGGAAGATGAATTTGAAAATAATATTTTGCTTTTGAAATTTGAGAGCATATACCCCAATATATATGATTTAATCTTCATTTTCTTTAATAAAGACAAAAATAGCTTCGAGCTAGAATCGAAACCTCAATCGCTAAATGCAGAAAATAAAAGCTTAATCGGTCATCTGCTTTTTAATTCCATAAAAACACAAATTGAAACGCATGTGAATAACGCGATTAGCTTTGATTCAATACTGGAAGTAAATCGAACTACTCAAATAGGGCTAATTGACGCTTATAGAAAAATTAAAGAAGCTGAAGATAAACACAATTTGCTTATTCATACCGTAATTAAAAATTACACTCAACTGATTCAAGACAAAACAGAGATAAATATTAAGTTCTCGGAAGAAGCACTAGCGATGCTCATAGATTTCGAGGGCACGCAAGACGAGCTAAAAAATGTAGTTTTAAAATCTGCAGAGCTGGCAATCAACTTAACCAAGGGTAATGAGGCAGTTGTTTATCCAACCTATTTACAACTTGAACGATATCAGAACAAATCAAGAGAAGACAAGATAGAGGCGGTTCCAGTTTTATTTAATCGATACAGTAAAACAAGACAAATACTAGATAAGTATGAAAAATCTGCTAGAGATGTTTTAAAGAATGATCAACCATTAACAGGAAAAAACGTTGGTGCTAATTGCCCTGCTCCTATCTCTGCACCAGCTATAACAGATTCGATCAAAAATCATAAAAAGAAAATGTTAACATTATTCTTGAAACACCCTGAAAAGTGGCCAATTATCAGGTCTGAATTTAAACCGATAATAAATATTCTACCAAAAGGGCCCTTGCTAGGTGGTGTTTTAATCGGAGCCTAATCTCTGTCATAGTAGTAATCACTACCCGTTACAATTGTAAAAATCCTGTATCTTTCTTTGGTATACATAATAAAATCATATTGCGACATTTCTTGCAGCTGTGTATCAGAAATTTTACAAAAATCAATAAAGTTGTCGAACTGATTAAATTCCAAATCTATAATATCGTGTTGCACATATTTAGAAAAAAGCTCCTTCAATAAATCTCTTCGTTTTTCTTCATTTATTAATTCGTAAGCCAACCTATTTTGTTTTTCTTTTCTACTTAGCGACTGATAAAGAAAAGTAATTGGGCTTGAAGCGGCATCGATACCACTTAACATATAATCAGTTTTCGTGTAACCCAAATTATCAATGTCCTCTTTTATTTCATTTAAATCTCGTTCTGCAAAAATAATTACCGGTTTAATCTCGAATTTCAGCAAAGATAAAGGAAGGCTCACATTATAGACATTTTGCTGCGCAGAGTCCTTAAAACATAGCTTAATCAACTTATAATTTCTCGTAGACAGAAGAATAGTATCATCTTTACTTGCTAAAAAATTAAACGAACCATCTTCTTCTCCATATGTGCCAACACCTGTAGTGTTATTGATTACCATAATATTAAAATTGAGGCCTGAAGTTGTTGGATCGTAAACACTTCCAATTACTCTAATTTGCGATTTATCAGTCAGCAAAGAATCGCCATTTGCCCAACCAGCAAAATGACTAAACACAAATATTATTAGTATGTATACTCTAGACAATGCTTTTAGTTGTTAATCGTAATTTACTTTTGCAAAACTGACAAATCCACGAAATATTTTACTACAAGTGCACTTTTATTTTTTGGCCGGCTTGGTGTAATAAAATATTAAATATGTAAATACTTTTAAAGTATCAATTATACTTCTCGATATGCGCGAATAATCGTCTTGCTAAATTGTTACACTAATTGTCAAAATGGAATCCAGAAACTTTGCGTTTTAACTGTGCATGATCATTTAAATTCTTGCTTCAATTAAATTTTAGTTTAAACTGGTAGTTAATTTAATCAAACTTCATGCAAACAAATACACAATTAAAAAAATTAGTTTTGTTTAATTGTAACTTTAGCTAACTTTCCATTTCTGCCAGTCAACCACCCTTTACCACCCTTTAAAACACAGCTATAATATCCCTCATTTGAAAGAGGCATCCAATAATAACCATTGTCAGACGTAATATCGATGCCTGTTCTTCCTACAGAAATAGCAAACTGATCGCTTGCAGCAACGCATGAGCGATAACCTCTTGGCCCATTGGTCGAAATTAATTTCCATGTTTCTCCGCCATCAGATGTTACTGCGCAGCTTCCCTTTGTATTTAAAGAATCTAAGTAGTTTCCTCCGACAATAATTCCATTCCATTCATCAAAAAAAGCCATCGAATATATGCCACTTTCTTTTCCTGCTCGCATAGGGGTATTAAAAACCTGCCAGCTATAACCTCTATTAGTTGACTTAAATACTCTTGCTTTTTCACCGCCTCCTGTTGCAATCCAAATTGTGCTATCTCCTTTACAAACAATACCAGTTCCGCTTGCAGCAAAACCAGCTTCATTTTTTAAAGTATTTGGCAAGGATTTAATTGATTTCCATGATTTTCCACCATCAGTAGTTCGAATGATATACAATTTTCCGTTTACAGGATCACTATATGCAATTCCGCTTTTTTCATCCCAAAAATCCATCCCATCAAAAAAAAATTCCTTTTCTAAGTTTTCGTAAACCTTGCTCCAATTTTCGCCTCCATCCACTGTCCTGTATATCAAGCATCCATCTCCTGAGCTCATTACTATTGCTTTTTCATCATCAAAAGCATGAACATCTCTAAAGTCTAAATAGGAGCCGCCAGGAATTGTGTCTGCCAACCAATCTTTATTATTTGTTGTTTTCATATACACTCCGCCACTTCCTGAAGCCCATGCCACCGTGTCATTAACGAAATAAAGTCCACGCATGGAAGATTGAAAATTATCAACCTCTACTCTATCGATTTGAATCTGAGAATAGGCATCAACAAAACTGAGAATTAATATAAATATATGATAGCAAGCTTTCATCTTAAACAAGGATACAGTTTTTTGAAACGAGACGAAAACGAACCTATGATTAAAATCAAGAAAGATTTGATTAAATTCAATAGAAATTCAACTAACATTTCTCGTTATTGGAATACAATTTTATAAGCTAATAACAAAATTAGATAATTGTTTTACCATGAGACAATGAAATCAATTTAGGTAAAATTCCAGGCAATAATTTTAGCGGTTTTAATGCAATATTCGAAGCCCATTTATTTCCAAAAAGAGGTTCAATATATCTCCCTAATTTCAAGCGCGTTTTAAATTCTATATCCCAATTCTTGGAGTAATATCTTTCCATTTCATCTCTCGAAATATTCTGATTTAAAAACTGATAAACCTGTTCTGAACAAATTTTAGCACCATGAATAGCCATAGCCATTCCATTTCCACATAACGGATGAATCATTCCTGCAGCATCACCAACCATAAGAACATGTTTTTCTACTGTTCGTTTTATACCGAAATTAATTTGACTGATTACAAGTGGCTTAATAAATGAAGAAGATGCGTTGTTGAATAACGAATGTAAATATGGGTTTTTAGCAAGATGAACGTGCTCTAGTTCTTTTATGTTTTTATATCGATTTAATACATTATTTGTTGTTAAATAAGATACATTAAGCAATCCATTTTCAATTTTAGACACACCGCAATAACCCCCTTCAAAGTTATGAAGACTAACCAAATCGTCTTCATGTTCTCCTCTAAAATGACATTTAATCCCAACATAATTTGTTCGTTTATAGAAAAATTTCATCCTGATTTCTTTGTCAAGATTAGATCGCTTTCCATAGGCGCCTATTACAACTTTAGTGTTATAGCTATTATTAGATGTATTTAACTCGAAATGGTTTTCATTGGAGAAGTTTACTTTTGTCACTACTGTATCTGTAACAATGACAACTCCCATATTCGAAGCTAATGAGAAAAGTTCTTTATCAAGCACATATCTGCTCATACTAAAGCCACCCATATTCATTTCACAAGTTGAAGATGCTCCATCTACAGATGAAATCATAAATCTAGATATTTCTTTTGCCCCAAGGTTCTCAGGAAAAAAACCTAATCTTTTTAAATAAGGACGAACTTCATTCGATAGATATTCGCCACAAACTTTGTGCATAGGAAAGTTCTTTTTTTCTATAACTAATACACTTATTCCCCTTTTTGCTAGATCGATAGAGCTAACCAAGCCCGCTAATCCACCTCCAATAATTACAACATCAAAATTGCTACCGTTCATGTTTTTATTTAAAAGTAAAGTTATTAATAATTTGCCCGTAGATTATTTTAAAGTAAATCAATAGATTAATTAAGCTAAATGATGGTTTATTTTCATGTGGTTTGTACCTTTGCATTCCATTATAAGAGAGCGAACCATGAGATTAGGTCAATTAGCAAGAAAATTAGAGGTTAAGTCAGCAGATATTGTTAGCTATTTAGCTAACGAGCATAAAGCTGAAATTAGTGCTCATCCCAATAGTAAAGTTGATGATAAGTTAGTTTCCGCTGTTTCTAAGCACTTTTTAGTCGATAAAGGTGATTCCATAGCAAACCAAGTTGGCGCTGCTAATAAAGATACAGCAGAAACTCCAATAAAAACTGAAAAGATCAAAGATTTAAAAGTACCTAAAAAGGTAAAGGAAGTGAATAAAGTTGTTTCGCCAAAAAATAAGATTGATGAAAATGGCGAAGAAATAATCAATCCAGCACCTGAGTTTGAAGAGGCAATTGATTATGACAATGCAGAACATATCGAAACTATTAAACCTGAAGAGCTTGCTGGATTAAAGGTAGTCGATAAAATTGATCTACCCCCTCCTCCTCCTC
>CAJQPE010000092.1 GCA_905480125.1 uncultured Flavobacteriales bacterium
ATCTTTTTTAATTATTTCTTGTTCAAACGACAGAAATTCAACTCCTCAACAAAACAATATTGAACAGACTCCTGAGGCCCTGAATGAAGATAGAAAATTGGATATTTCTTCTTACCGTAAAAGATACGACTCCGACATAATAAAGAAACTGTTTGATGAAGCGGTTGAAAATAATGATAGTCTAAAATCTTTAACTTCAAATCTAGAAAAAGCAAAAGAGTTCAAATCTGATAGTTTAGAGAGTTACCAAACCTACAAGAGAAATAATCTGACTTATTGGAATGCATTGACAAGATATTCAAACCAAATTAGCGACTCAACATTAAAAAATGAATTGATAGTAATAATTGAGTCTCTAAAAGACAAACATTCAAAAAGAACAGCTCCTTTAGACGAACTTGCCTCGCGTATTGACTCAACTGAACAGGCGCTAGGTGATTTGGAAATACTAATGAAGATAGTAGTTACTGAACCTATGATGGGTAATTATCAACGTAATGAATATCCAGATATCAAAACACTTGAGGCAGTGAAGGAAGTTTTAGATAGTTCAATTACTCAAATTAAGCCTTACACTAAAATTCAAAAATAACGGCATACAACACTGTATATAGCAAATAGGGCGTTCTTTTGTTAAGTAAAGTTCGGTGCTATTTACCAACATCGCCAAATCGTTGATTTGGCTTTTAGGAATGAATAAATTAAAAACAAAATAGAACGATTTGGCTCAGTGCAAACTTGAAAGTTTATTGCTTTCTGCTGCCCTACTTGCCATATACTAATCGTTATGCACAATTAAAAGTAGGGAAACGCATGTTTCAAACGGTATAAATTAATATAAAACCATAAAAAGATAATTATGACAATAAAAAGAATTCTTTCACTCTTAGAGTTTATTGCTTCTCTAACTGTTAGCCATGCTCAGGGATATATTAGTCAAACCATACAGTATGACGGCTTAACAAGAGAATACAGCATCTATGTTCCAGCAAGTTATGATGGAACTACGAGTTTTCCTTTATTATTCAACTTTCATGGAGGTAATGGTGTTATTTCTGATTGGCAGACAACAGCTGATATGGGACCTATAGCCGATACTGCTGACTTTATTCTGGTTTACCCCCAAGCACGCCCTGACCCTAGTGACGGAAACTCTCTGAACTGGCTCCCTAAAACGCCAGGCACTTTTGATGACGTGCCCCTTATAAGTGCTTTGATAGATACGATTGCTAGTAATTACCAAATAGATCAGAACAGAATATATGCTTGTGGGTATTCCTTAGGGGGAGATATGTCATTTGAGGTTGGCTGTAAACTCAATAACAGAATTGCATCCATCGCCCCGGTCTCCAGAACGATGCAAGCCAATCCGAGTAGTTTTTGTGCTCCAGTGCATCCCACCGGTGTTCTCACAATACTTGGCACGGATGACTTTATTTCTCCATACGGTGGATACCCCGGTTATTACTTATCTGCAGAAGAAACGCATAATTATTGGGCAATCCATAACAATTGCAATACAACTGCAATCATGAGTGCTGCAAGCGCAAGTGTAGAACGATACACCTGGTCTACGGCATCAGGCTGTGCCTATGTGGAGGAGTTAAAGGTAATAGGAGGAGGACATGATTGGCCAGGAAGCTTTGGTAATATGACTATTGATGCTAACGAAGAGATTTGGCAATTCGTTTCTCGTTACGACATTAACGGTTTAATTGGATGTGAGACAACTTCAATAAATGAAAATAATAGTACGCATGAAAATTATAAGGTTCATCCTAACCCTTTTAATACAGAGATAACGATAGATATTGGGTTCTTAGAGGAAAAGGAATTTAGGTTATACAATCCAATTGGAGAATTGGTGTTGAGTGGAGTTCTGAATTCTCAAATAAGTATAATTGATTTATCTTCATTAGCTCCTAATGTTTATATTTTGAATATTGAAAATCAATCAATAAGGCTGATAAAAACAAAATAAAACTACTTACAACAAAAGCTAAACTGCATTAATACGCAGTTTAGCCAAAACGTTGTGTACAATTACGATTTAACAAATTATTGCTATTATGAATGAATCACTAGCGGCAATAGTCTTCACTGTCCTAACAGGGATTGTTATGATTTTTCAAGGGTGTTTAGCACTTGGATTACCTTGGGGCAAAGCTTCCATGGGAGGAAAATATCCTGGAAAGTATCCACCAAAAATGAAGGCCGTTGCTATAATTAACATGGTAATATTAGGTTTGTTTGCTGCGATTGTATTGTCAAAAGCTGATTTACTATTTCCACAATTAAAATCAATTTCAAATATTGGAATTTGGTTTGTTGTAGCATTTATGCTCGTAGGAACAGTTTTGAATACAATTACTCCAAGTAAAATTGAAAGAATATGGGCCCCAGTTGCTTTGTTTCAATTAATCACAAGCTTAATTATGGCAATTAGTTGATGTCTGAATAATCAGTTAAGAAAACATGCTCAATAAATAATAAAAAATAATTAAAAACAGCACACAACAAGGGCTAAAACACAAAGCCCTAACCTACCAAACCGTTTCTTCGTATTTTAGCCGAAACGTTGGTAATTAAACCAACAAATTAAATTTGTACTACAATCAAAATAAAAAAAATGAATAAAATATTAACATTAAGTATCGCTCCTCTTTTAGCATTAGGTTCATGCAACTACAACAAAGAAAGTGGCGCAAAAGAAGAAGAAAGTGGCGGTTGTCCTTTTGGCTTTGATAAAGGGCACAAAAAGGAGCAGGTATCAATGGTTAAAGATAATGATGATTGGTGGCCAAATAGCTTAAATGTTGAAATTTTGGCCCAAAACTCTCAGCTTTCCAACCCAATGGATCCTGAGTTTTCTTATGCAGAAGAGTTTCAAGAGTTAGATTATGACCAATTGAAAAAAGACATTGAAGCAATGTTAACTGAGTCACAAGATTGGTGGCCTGCAGATTACGGGCATTATGGTCCTTTTATGATTCGTATGGCTTGGCATAGTGCAGGAACATACAGAACTGGAGATGGTCGTGGAGGCACAAGAATGGGTATTCAGCGATTTGCACCGCAAAATAGTTGGCCAGATAATGGAAATCTAGATAAAGCTAGAAGATTACTTTGGCCAATAAAACAAAAATATGGTAAGAAAATTTCTTGGGCCGATTTAATGATTCTTACCGGAAATGTTGCTATGGAATCAATGGGGTTTGAAACACTGGGTTTTGCAGGCGGCAGACCGGACGTATGGGAGCCACAAGAAGATATCTACTGGGGTCCTGAGGGTGAATTTTTAGAAACTAGAAGGTTAAATGAAGATGGAGAATTAGATTTATCCAAAGAGAATCCACTTGCAGCTGTTCAAATGGGTTTAATTTATGTGAATCCCGAAGGACCAGATGGCAACCCTGACCCTGTTGCATCAGCAAAAAATATTAGAATAGCATTTGCTAGAATGGGAATGAATGATGAAGAAACTGTTACACTTATAGCAGGAGGTCATACATTTGGAAAAACCCATGGAGCAGGACCTGCAGATAGTGTTGGGCCAGCGCCAGAAGCAGCAGGAATTGAAGAACAAGGATTTGGATGGAAAAGCACTTATAAATCTGGAAAAGGCAAAGACGCTATTACTTCTGGTCTAGAAGTTACATGGACCCCTACTCCAACGCAATATAGTAATGCATACCTTGCTATATTATTTAACAACGAATGGGAATTAACAGAAAGCCCTGCAGGAGCAAAACAATGGGTTGCTAAAGATGTTAGTGAAGTTTTTCCTGATGCACATGATAAAGACAAAAAGGTTAGGCCAATGATGTTAACTTCAGATTTAGCTCTAAAATTTGATGATGCCTACAAAGCCATTTGTGAAGATTTTATCTCTGATCCAAAATCATTTGATGAAGCATTTGCTAAGGCATGGTTTAAACTTACTCATAGAGATATGGGTCCAAAATCTACTTATTTAGGCCCTGAAATACCTGCTGAAGACTTTGTATGGCAAGATCCGATTCCAATAAGGAATTACGATTTAATTAACACCAATGACATTGCAAGTCTAAAAGAGATGATTTTAAATACTTCAATTTCGCAAAACGAAATGATTGAAACTGCTTGGGCATCAGCATCCACGTATAGAGGCTCTGACCGAAGAGGTGGAGCAAATGGAGCAAGAATCAGATTAGAACCACAAGTAAATTGGGAATGTAACAATCCTGAGCAATTGAAAAGAGTTCTAGCTGCTTATGAAAAGATTCAAGAAAGTTTCAATTCTAATTCTGGAAGTAAAAAAGTATCTATGGCAGACCTAATTGTATTGGGCGGTAATGTTGCTATTGAAGAAGCGGCAAAAAAGGCAGGATTCGATATTAAGGTCCCCTTTAATCCAGGTCGTATGGATGCTACACAAGAGCAAACCGATGCAGAATCCTTTGCTGTATTGGAGCCAATGGCAGACGGTTTTAGAAATTATCAAAAGAGAGATTATACCTTAACAACAGAAGAATTATTGATAGATAAGGCACAGTTGCTTACCCTTACTGCTCCTGAAATGACTGTTTTATTAGGAGGTATGCGAGCCTTAAACGCTAACTACGATGATTCTAATATTGGTATATTAACGAATAAACCAGGAGAACTATCAAATGTATTTTTTGTAAATCTTTTAAGTATGTATACCTATTGGACTCCTGCGAATGAAGATAAAATGGAATTTGAAGGAAAAGATAGAGCTACCGATAAAGTAAAATGGACAGCAACAAGAGCAGATTTAATTTTTGGCTCAAATTCTGAACTTAGAGGAATAGCAGAAGTTTATGCAAGCAGTGATGCTAAAGAAAAATTTGTTAAAGACTTTATTGACTCCTGGACAAAGGTTATGAACCTAGATCGTTTTGATTTGAAACAATAAAAGCTACCACCAACAGCGGCTATAGCAGATGGCCTGCGGGACACGTGCCATAGACAAAACGTTATGTTCATCAATATAAGAATAATATTAAATGGCTAATCTGAAAATTTTCCATTATGAAACTAAGCATCATGAAGCTTTTGCAGCCCTATCGTTAGAATGGCTGAAAAAATATGACCTATATGAAGATGCAGACAAACCAATGTTAGAAAATCCAAAAGAAGTTATTTTGAAAAAAGGAGGTCATATTATTCTTGCTGGATATGAAAATAAAATAGTAGGAACGGTTACTTTAAAAAAAGTAGACAAATACATTTTTGAATTATTAAAACTAGGAGTTAATCACAGTTATCAAGGTCTAGGAATTGGAGGAAAGCTGATTTCATGCTGTATAGAGCTATGTAAAAATCATGATGCTAAAAAGATAATTCTTGAAACAAACACCAAACTAGAAAATGCAATTACATTATATAAAAAGTTTAATTTCAAAGCAATTGATTTATCTGACATGAGTTATGATATGGCTAATTTTAAAATGGAACTGATCTTAAAGAAATAATAACGCCCTACAACAAGTTATAAAAAACATTAAATCAACCCGTTATACTAAAAGTTCTATCTCCAGCCGAAAAACAAATAAACCCAGATTAAAAATCTATACAAATATGAATTATCAACCGATTAATTTCATTGAAAAATTTTCCCTTTTTCAAGAACAATGGAAACCAAAAGTTATTGCAGAACTGAATAATTATCAATTCAAAATTGCTAAAATAAAGGGAGATTTTATTTGGCACAGTCATTCTGATACAGATGAAGCTTTTATTGTCATAAGAGGAAAATTAAGAATTGATTTTAGAGATGGAGCGGTTATAATAGACCAAGGCGAAATGTTTATCGTCCCAAAAGGTGTGGAACATAAACCATATGCTGAGAAAGAGGTTCAATTGATGTTGATTGAACCAGAAGGAGTAAAGAATACAGGTGATGAAGCTGCTAATAAAATTACCGCAGAGAATAATATTTGGATATAGGAAATAAGCACATCGCAAAAAGATAAAGTGGAGGTAATTAAAAAAGCCAAAGGTATAGCAGTGGATATAAAAAATAGGAGAAACATTAGTAATTTCTGGCTCTTGCCGCGTGCCAAACTTTATACTTAAGTGAACGATTAGTGCTTGAAACTTGCCTACTATTCATATACTAACCGATGTGCCCAATAAAAAATTAATTGATCAAAAGTAAATACTGAATATATTGAACGAATAGCAAAAATAAATTGGCAGCAAATTAGCTAAAAGACATAAAATGGAAATATTTTAAGATAATAAAGGTATAAAAACTGTTCACAACGATGTCGAACGCTAATTTTCAACTACCTTTAGAAACAACGTTTTAATAAAAAAAAGAAATCTGATTATGAAATTGATTTTTTTGATGATAGTGTGCACTCCTTTCGCTTCAGGTATAATTTTCGACTTTAATCAAAAGTCAAATCTACAAGACTGGGTTATTGTTGATGACGTTGTTATGGGAGGGAAATCATCTGGCTACTTTGAACTAAGTTCTGAAGGTTATGGTGTTTTCAAAGGTTCTATATCATTAGATAACAATGGGGGCTTCTCTTCTGTAAGATATAAATTCGATAGAAAATCCATTAAAGAATTTACTAAAATCGTTCTCAAAATAAAAGGAGACACAAAAAAGTATCAGTTTAGAATAAAATCCAATTCAGCGGATTACTATTCCTATATCACAACCTTTATAACAAATGGTAATTGGCAAGAAATACAAGTACCGTTAAAAAGTATGATTCCATCATTCAGGGGAAGAAAGCTTGAAAAACCAAACTTTTCAGCTGACAGTATTGAAGAGATAGCTTTCTTAATTGGAAACAAAAATGAAGAAAAATTTCAGCTACTTATAGATAAAATAGAATTAAAGTAAATCAAGTATTAAAACTATTTGCAACATACATAGCAAATTGGGCGTTCGTTAGTTTAAGAAAGTTCAGTTCTGTTTACCAATACCGGAAAATCGTTATGTTTGGCTTTTATAAATGAATAAGATAAGAACAAAATACAACGTTTTGGCTAATTACAAACTAGATAGTTTATTACTTTCTACTGCCCTAATTGCCATTTACTAAACTTTGTCCGCCACTAGAAAATTAACGACTAAATGAACACTACTCTAAATTGGGAAAAAGGAATCCTTAAGAATCGCTACAAAATTTATTCGGAAGGAAATTTTGTTGGGAGTTTAAAAGAGAACTCATGGACAAATTCTGCAGAGTCTGAGTTAAATGGGAAAAAGTATAGTTTTAAAACAAAAGGAGTCTTTAAGCAAGTAACGCAAATTATCGATTCTGATGATAACATTATTGGTAAAATCACCTACAATACATGGATGACAAAAGCCCAAATTGAAATTCAGAATAAAGTTATTAATTGGAAATACGATAATTTGTGGAGTTCAAAATGGAGTGTTTTTAGCTCAGAAGGCATTGAAATTAAATATTCAGGTTCATCAACTAAGGGCGAAATTCAATCAAATACTCGTGAAGAACTAATATTATTGAGTGGTCTATTTGTTACCAATTACTATTGGCAAACAACATTTGTAGTAATTTTTGTACTTTTTCTGATGTGTATTTAAATACATAAAGAAATAACGACAAGTAAACAGAGCGCAACACAACCTATAATGCCTAAAGCTGTATTACAAGGTTTAACGCCAGCTAATTTATAAAGGCACTGCTTCCCTAAATTTTGTAGTTTAACCTTGAAAAGGTAAAACCAAATATAGGCTGCTCTCGGGAACTTACGAGGAGCTATACCCTCTCCGCTCTCATCTGTTTTTCAATATCTTCTTTAATATCATCCGGAGGGGTTATGTCTTGTAGCTAAACTCTGTTAAACTTTACACCCCATTTATTTGCAGCTTCATAAAATATCGTCCTTAATATTGAATTAATAGTATCTCTTGATACTTAATGATTGATCTAATTCAAGTTCATCTATAATATTTCTCAAAGTAGTTTTTGTTAATTTTTCAATGGCATCAAGAAGATTCTCAATTTCATACATTGCCTTTACGAGATCAACAATTTGAAAATAAAGCAATGCTTTAATCTGTAAATTGAAATTATCTTTTGTATTAACATTTTGTTTTGGAAAATCATAAACAGCTTCTCGTAAATCAATTTTAGATTTTTGTTTAAATATTATCACTATTCTTTCATCAAATGATTCTTTGACAAAACGCCAAGTTATATCTCTAGGTTTGTCTATGATTGGCCATATTATATTTATCCCAGACTATAGGTATTTCAAATAGTCTCCAAAAAAACC
Source organism: uncultured Flavobacteriales bacterium (assembly GCA_905480125.1). Classification (GTDB taxonomy): domain Bacteria; phylum Bacteroidota; class Bacteroidia; order Flavobacteriales_G; family NORP312; genus NORP312. The sequence goes on from CAJQPE010000092.1 coordinate 8,272, forward strand.
TAATTTTACATGAAATTTATTGAGATGAAAAAACTAAAATTATTAATACTATTTATCACCGTTTTACAATTGGTTATTGGCCAAGGACTGAAATTTGATAATATGATTATGAAAGATGTAAGTGAACTATAAGGAAAAGTTAAAGAAATAAGTAGTACTGAGATTAAATATGTTCCAGAATCGAATTCTAATGGGCCATTAAGAGTATTAGAAATAACGTAGTGTTTTTTAATTCAATATACTGATAGCACTAAGGACGTAATTTCAACTTTAAAATCCACCCCTTCAAAACCACAAACAAATACATCTATTGATAATGTAAAAAACAGAAATAAAGGAAGGGCTGCTAATGATTCAAATTCTAAAGAATATGCTGTATCCGATTTAAAATCTTATGTGCCTATAAGCTATTATGGAATTGACTATACTAATGTTAGATTAATTGGCAGCACCGGCTTCAAAGATCCAGATTATATTGTTGATAATTATTTCGGTTCAATTAATAGTCAAGTTATGCTTGAAAGAGAAAAATACAACTTCGCAAGTTCGTTTAGAAAGAGAAATTATAAAGTTGATTTAGATATGCTTGCTGACGTATATAGAGGAATAAATTCTTATTCAATTCTTACTAACTCTGATTACAGTATGGATAAATCCCTTATTGATAGCACTATTCAAACATTCAATACCAAAGTGCAAGAAGGACTTGATTTTGTTATAATAATAGAAAAATGAAAAAAATAATTGGAACAAATACAATAGGTTACAATCAAAAACGAAATTTTGTAAACCTTCCATTTGAAAAATATCAATTTGAAAAAAAACAAAATTTAAATAAAATACCAGCTTATCTTTATGCTAAACTTACGAAAAAAACTCACCAATATTATTGGAATGCATATAAGGATTTCGACCTTCAGAATGTTGAATTATTTCACTTTTTTAATGCTATCTCTTACGGGAAAACACCATGGATTACGACTTTTGAGACCTCAATTCCAAGGTGGGGTAACAAAAAGAGTTTAGAGGGATTGAAATTAATTGACAGTAAATCATGTAAGAAAATTATTGCGATGTCCAGTTGTAGTGCAAATATTCAGAAGAAATTTATTCAGAATAATTTCCCGGAGTTTTCTGATATGATTGACGAAAAGCTAATCGTACTGCATCCCCCTCAAAAATGCCCTCCCCTAAAGAGTATAAATAAAAATTTTGAAGATAGATTGATATTTACAATCGTAGGAAGCGACTTTTTTAGAAAAGGAGGCATGGAAATATTAATTGCGTTTGACCGACTATTTAAAAAAGGCATTACCGATTGGCAACTAAACATTGTCTCTAAGATGCAATACGGGGATTATGCTAGTAAAACTACAACTAGAGACCTTGAAAAAGCTTATAAAATTATTTCAAAGTATCCCAATCATATTGTTCACGAATATTCATTGCCTAACAGCAAAGTTTTAGAGTTATTTAAAAAGACACATGTAGGTCTATTACCTACATATGCTGATACTTTTGGATACTCTGTTTTAGAAGCTCAATCTTATTGTTGTCCAGTTATTTCTACGGACATTAGGGCTCTACCTGAAATAAATAACTCTGATATTGGCTGGGTCATTAATGTTAAAAAAAATGAGTTGGGAAATGCTATTCTTGATACAGAAAAGTCAAGAGCAAACTTTTCAAATGTTTTATTTAATGGATTAGAAAAGGTATTGACTGAGATATTTAATGACTCTACAATAATTAAAAATATGGGCATAGAGTGTTATAGGAGAGTTGAAAATTCGATTGAGCTTAATACAAGAACACTTGAAAAGATTTACGATAAAATCACGACATCTAACAATACATAAACTGCATTAAAACTAAAGTTTAAATAGGAAGAAATTATACTTTCGAGTCTTAATATAAAAATAAAAACATGAAAACACTAAAAAAAATTGCTTGTGCTGGTTTAATATTGTGCAGTACTAGCGGATATTCTCAACTTAAAACGCCACAGCCTAGCCCATCTGCTAAATTGGAACAAACCGTTGGTTTAACTCAAGTTATCATTGATTACTCTAGACCAGGCATGAAAGAACGTAAAATCTTTGGTGAGCTAGTTCCTTATGATAAAATGTGGCGAACTGGTGCAAATTCTTCTACAAAAATTGAATTCGATAACGATGTAATTTTTGGTGGTAAAGAAGTGCCTGCTGGTAAATACGCTTTATATACCATTCCTGGAGAGTTAGAATGGACCATCATTCTAAACAAGAACATTGAAAGTTGGGGAATTGATCAATATAAAGAAGCGGAAGATTTAGTTAGATTTAATGTAAAGTCTGCAAAACTTAATGATATCGTAGAAACATTTACTATTGAATTAAGCAACTTAAAATCGAATGGTGGTAATGTAAATATTTCCTGGGAAAATACTTTGATTTCGGTTGCATTAGAAGTTAAATCCGATGAATTGGTTGAAAAACAAATAAAGGAACTGTTAATTGATGGACCTTCTGCAGGAACTTATTATGGTGCAGCCAGATACTATTTAGATAATGATGGTGATCTTAACCAAGCACTAACATGGATTAATATTGCTATCAAAAAACGACCTGAGGCATTCTGGTACATTCACCAAAAAGCTAATATACAAGCTAAATTGGGACAAAAAAAAGAAGCTATAGCTACGGCAACAAAATCTTTAGAATTGGCTAAAGCAAGCAGTGATGGTGATTATGGCTATGCTGCTAAAAATGAAGCATTAATCAAATTACTAAAAGAAAAGAACTAATCTAATTTTTTTCTGAAAGGTAAAAGCCACTCAAATGAGTGGCTTTTTTTTATTTTGATTTAATAAAGGGCTGAATCATATAGCCCAATAATACAACCAATATACATCCAACTAGGTTATACCATAAATAACCCATCGTTAACCATGAAGGAGCTTCTCCAATAGTATTTAAATAGTGAATCATTATTACCCCAGACTCGGCAAGAATTGCTGCAATAAATACAGCATTACCTTTAATACTTTTAAAATAGAACGCTACTAAAAATATACCAAGAATTGTTCCATAGAAAATTGATCCCAACAAGTTTACAGCCTGTATTAAGTTTTCGAACAGAGAAGCATAAGTTGCAAAAACAATCGCTATTACACCCCATAAAAAAGTAAATAATCTCGATGATTTCAAGTAGTGTTTATCGCTACCATCTTTTTTCACCGATCGTTTGTAAAGATCTATTGTAGTAGTAGATGATAGTGCATTTAACTCAGAAGCCGTTGATGACATAGCTGCAGAAAACATTACCGCAAATAACAAACCAACCATGCCAATTGGGAGGTTATCCATAACATATGTCATAAATATATAATCCTTATCATTGGTCTCTGCTGATGGATTAACTTTTTTAACCAACACTTTCACATCATTACGAATAGCATTAGATTGACCCTCTAACGCAATTGCTTTTTTTTGATTAGCTCTAACCTTTTCTTCATTATTCGCATGAATACCATCAACCATTTCGAGCAAAACATTTTGTTTTTCCACAAAAATAGCGGAGAATTTATTTTCTAAATCTGTTAATTCTAATGCAAATTCTGAATGTAATACTTTATTGTGCTCCACCTTATTGAAGAATACTGGCGCCATATTGAATTGATAAAACACAAATACCATTACCCCAATAAACAGAATTACAAATTGCATGGGTACCTTAAGCAAACCATTCATAATAAGGCCAAGTCTGCTCTCTGTAATTGATTTACCAGATAAGTAACGCTGCACCTGAGATTGATCTGTTCCAAAATAGGACATAAATAAAAACAAGGCGGCCGTGATACCTGACCAGAAATTATATCGCTCATTTAGCTTAAAGCTGAAATCAACCATTTCTAATTTACCAAACTTTCCCGCAATGTGCAATGCATCATTAAAATTTATTTCTTTGGGCAGCATAGATATGACCATTAAACCAGTCAATATCATCCCTCCCATCATTACAGCCATTTGCTGTTTTTGCGTTTGAGTAACGGCCTTAGTACCACCAGAAACAGTATAAATTATAACCAATACACCAATAAATATATTTGTGAGTGATAAGTTCAAATTTAACAAGGAAGAAAGAATTATTGAAGGAGCGTAAATTGTTATTCCTGCTGCTAATCCACGCTGAACCAAAAAGAGTAAAGAGGCAAGTGTTCTAGTTTTTAAATCGAACCGTTCTTCTAAAAATTCATAAGCTGTAAATACCTTTAATTTATAATAAATCGGAATAAAAGTGATCGAGAGTATTATCATCGCTATCGGCAACCCAAAATAGAATTGAATAAACCCCATTCCGTCAATAAAAGCTTGACCAGGAGTAGATAAAAATGTAATGGCACTTGCTTGCGTGGCCATTATAGATATTCCTATCCCCCACCATTTGGCTTGATTGTTTCCTTTAAGGTAGCCTTCAAGATTTTTACTTCCTCTTGTTTTCCAAACGCCATAAACTACAATAAATGCGAGCGTTCCTATCAATACAATCCAATCTATATTACTCATGAATAATATTTAGCAAAAAAGTAAAACAAAGTAACAAGCACCAACAATGATGCGATCAAAAGGATATACCATCCACTCCACTTTTTAAATACTGGAGGTTTTTCAATTTCATTACTCATTTTCTAAACTTATTAGGTTCACTAAAAGCCTGTAAGCACCTGGCACTCCTGCAGGTAACTCTCTAAAAAAAGATATTCCTGTATATACATAGGTGCCTTTTCCGTATTTTGCGACTAATAAAGCACCTGTTTTTGCCTCTTCATTTTTATCGTGCCAACTAATTATTGCATCATACTTTTCGCTCCACTTATTCGGAAAATACAACCCACGCTCTTGTACCCAATTTTCAAAGTCTTTGTCTTCAATTTTGTTGGGGGTATTTAAAACCGCATGATCTGGTTTAAGAAAAATCACTTCAGCATCTTCTTCTGTAACTCTATCTCTTGATAGTTTTATAGGGTAAGGTCCAAAGTCTTGAGTTTTCATTCTATGACGTGTGTTATATTGAACTACTAAATTTCCACCATTTTCAACATACTTTAATAATTTGGGTGCCATATAGGGAGACCTTTTGTCTACATTGAAGAATCGAATACCAGTTAAAATAGCATCGTATTGTTTTAAATTTTCAACTTCTAAATCAGCTTCCGTTAAAATATCAACCGTATATCCTATATTAGATAATGCATCCGGAACAACATCTCCTGCACCAATAATATATCCAATTTTTTCTCCTTTTTTCTTAAGGGATACATAAACCAATTGAGTTTCAGAATTTGGAAACCAAACTTGAACTGGAATATGATCATAACTTATAGTGTTAAATGCTTTTGTCGGTTTATCATTAATAAAAACCTGTAACCTTCCCTTATTTGCGCCTTCCATTGGAGTTAAAGCAACAACTACTTTAGCCTCATCTCCTTTATTTAATAATTCAAAAGGCGCACTATAATCTATTTTCCAACCTTCAGGGGCAATCAGCTTAAGTTCTCCTTTTTGATTATCCGTATTAGCCCTTAACGTTAATATTACCTTTTGTTTCTCGCTTGAAGAAAACAAATAAATGGGCTGTTCTATGTTTACAGTAATTTTTGGAGTGATGACAAAGGGGCGATATAGCTCCCCTTTAACTGGGTCATTCCATTTATATATTAGAGAAAAATCATACACAATTATCTCCCCTTCTATCTCTAATGTTGCTTTAAATAAAACACTAGGATCGTTTTCTGGCTTTCCAATTAATTCCTGATCTTCTACATTATAAGTCCCTAATGTTCCTTTTTTTGATAACCAATAAGGTTGAGATAACGGTAAATTTGGCATTAAAAATACGTGATCCGTTACTTTTTTTTCATTGTTGTTTAATATGAACTTAGGATTGTTTTCAAAAGTTAACTCAGAAGATTTAACAGCAAGTACAGAAACCTTCGCTGGTGACCTATTAATAAATTCTAATTTAACTTTTAACGAATCTCCAATAGTTTTAGAGTGTTCATCTGCAACAGCTTCAATATAAATTCCGGCACACTGAACAATCAATTCATTAATTTCTTTTAATTTAAGTATCTTCCATTTACTATTTGCTAAATTGTTTAACTGTTTTCTTATCTCTACTAATTTAAGAATACTTGCAGAAGGGTTAGCAACATTATAATCTGCCAATAATTTTGCAATCAAATTTTCAATGACAGTTCCCTTTTCAATTCTTTTCCAAGTCGTTTCAAATCCTTCAAATAAACTAGTATCTGCAGGAGTTCCTGCGACATGTTCAAAAAACTCAATATGCTCACCTCTTGAACCTGTAGAACCAAAACCTTGACTTTTATGCATTGTTCTGCTTTTTGCAGCTAGTTCATTGTAAGAAAGTCCTAAACGCTGATTGTAGATTCCTATATTCTCAATTACTACACCTTCTTCATCAGCAGAAATACTATCATTCCACCATCTACCTGTATTAGTTACAACACGCGTAGGTTGCCAAACATCAACAAAATTTAATTGTTCAGGATATTTTGTTTTATCGCTCGCAATTTCAAAAGCTTCTTTTGCTAACAATGCCGATGATGTATGATGCCCATGTCCACCTCCTCCATCACTAGGGAATCTACAAACAATTATATCTGGTTGAAATTGTCGAATTACCCAAACCACGTCCGCCAATACTTTATCTTTATCCCAGATTTCTAATGTTTCTTCCGAAGTTTTTGAATACCCAAAATCATTGGCTCTACTAAAAAATTGTTGCCCACCATCTGTTCTGCGAGCAGCTAACAATTCTTGGGTTCGAATTATACCAAGTTCTTCCCTAATTTCAGTCCCTATTAAGTTTTGACCTCCATCTCCTCTTGTTAATGATAAATAAGCTGTATTAAACTGTTTCTCATTAGCGCAATAACTAATAAAACGAGTATTTTCATCATCAGGGTGAGCTGCTATATACAAAACGTTACCTAAAACTTGAAGCTTAGATATTTTTTGATAAATTTCTGAAGAATTTAACTGTTTAGGTTTTTGAGCAAAAGCGCATAAACTAAATAAAAATGAACTAAAAATAAGTATTTTTCGCATTCGATAAAATTAGTTAAAACTTGTTTAATTGGGTTAAATTATAATTTGAATAAACATTTATCATTTACAATAATCTCAATAAATTGTTTTGTGAAAACAAGAATTAATTATCAAAATAATGAACTAAATAAAAGATTTAATATGCCATTCGATTTCTGATTTCTTTTGCACTCATTTGTAGCTGATTTATATCAAAGACATGTGAATATTGAAAGTAAAGTTTTAAAATCGAGAAACCAAAAACTATTTAAGACTTTGTATACCATATAAAGTGTTATTAATCAAATGCATTACATTTAATAAGTGTAACCAAAAAACGCAAGATCAAGTAATATCATTTCGCACTCTTCAATTTAAAAACGAAATAAAAACAAAGAGGAAAAACACATCTGAATTATTAGCTTTAAAAGTATAAATACACAAAAAATCATAGCTACTTTTAAATTAAGTTCATAATTTAGTTTATATGAAGTTTAGCTGCCTAAAAAGAAGAAGTTTTTGGATAAAAATTATCCTTATTTTTATTCTTACTCCAACCCTACTGTTCTCTGCCCTAGTTGCTCTGCTTTACTTCAAACAAGATAGTGTTGTTCAAGAAATAGTTAATGCCTTAAATGAAGATTTTAAAGGTCATTTTAAAATTAATGGAAGCCATATTTCCCCTTTCAAAAACTTTCCTTACATTTCTATAGACCTAGAAGAATTAAAGATCTTCGAAGATGAAACCAAACAGGTAAAGCATATCTTAGATATCCATGATGTATATGTAGGCTTTAACATTAGTGATATTATCACTGGAAATATGGAAATTAATTCCATTGTTCTAGACAATGGCTCCATCAACCTAGTTCAGTATCCAGACGGTAGTTTTAACATATCCGATGCGCTAGCCATCAAAAAGAAAATTGAAGATCCGGCAAAAGAGTTTCATTTAAACCTAAAGTCTATCGAATTATCTAATATAGACATCAACAAACTAAATGAGGCCAACGGCATGTCTTTTGATTTGTTCATTAATGAGGCGCAAAGCAATTTTAAAACTGCTGGCGATGATGTTCAAGTATTTCTGGATGCTAAATTTATTTTTACCTACATAAACAATGGCGACACTACCTTTATCCAAGACAAACACCTTGACGTGCACACTGAAATAGACTATATCGCAGAAAAAGAAATCCTAAAAATAGTACCATCAGAAATTGCTCTTGAAGGTTCCGTTTTTAAAATGGAAGGTGATGTTGACTTTGCCGATAACATGAATTTAAACATCAACTTTAAAGGTGAAAAACCGAATTTCGATTTACTTATAGCCTTTGCACCTGAAGAACTAGCACCTACCCTAAAAAGGTACAAAAACAGAGGCAAAGTATTTTTTGAGGGTACGTTGCAAGGCCCTTCTATTAACGGACATACTCCATACATAGATGCAATCTTTGGATGCAGCGAGGCATTTGTAGAAAATATCGAGAACAATAAAAAGCTAAACAACCTCCAGTTTACGGGACATTTCTCTAATGGATTAAAAAGGGACATTACCACCATGGAATTTTCTTTATCCGATTTTTCGGCAAATCCAGACGCTGGAGTCTTTAGGGGGAATCTAGATGTTACTAACTTCTTAGAGCCAGATATTAACCTAAAATTAGTTTCAGATTTTAAGCTAGAGTTTTTAGCCAAATTCTTTAACCTTGATTATCTTCAGAATCTTTCCGGAGATGTTGAGCTAACAATGAATTTTCATGACATTATTGACCTAGCGCATCCCGAGAAGAGCATTGAAAAGCTTAAGGAATCTTACTTTACAGAGCTTAAAGTAACCGACCTGAGCTTTAAATCCCCAGATTTTCATTTACCGTTAAAAGACTTAGACCTTTATGCCATAATAGATGGCCACAAGGCCAAAATTGATTATTTCAATGTAGTTATTGGAAATTCCGATTTACATATTAGTGGAACCATAGACGACCTTCCTGCAATTATACATCATACCAATAAAGATGTGCTAACCCATCTAGAAATAGAATCTAACTTCCTAGACCTGCTAGAATTAACAAGCCCTACAATGGATACAATTACGGGAGTGAATGAATCGCTTACAAACATGAGTCTTGGATTATCTTTTCTATGCTCTGCAAGAGACATTACCGAATCTCCTTATTTACCAATTGGTGAGTTTTTTATTGATGATTTCCATGCGCAATTAAAACGCTATCCTCACAATTTTCACGACTTCCATGCAGACCTTATAATAAAAGAAGAAAACCTTAAGCTGATTGACTTTTCTGGGATGATAGATAAAAGTGATTTCCACTTTGATGGGGGGCTCACCCATTATGACAAGTGGTTTATAGAAGAGCCCAAAGGAGATGCCACATTGGAATTTAACCTCACTTCCAGCATGCTGCAGTTGGCAGATATTTTTGCCTATGGGGGAGAAAATTTTGTGCCGGAAGACTACCGACACGAAGAATTTGACGATCTAAAAATACACGGTTTTGCTGATCTTCATTTTAACCAACAGCTCTTCTCTACTGATGTCAGGTTCGATCTTCTAGAAACTAAAATGAAGTTACATCATCTAAGATTTAAAGATTTTGGTGGAAGAATTCATTTAGAAGGAGATGAGCTATTGGTTGAAGATTTTAGAGGGAACTTAGGTAAAAGCGATATTCTTATTAACGCTCAGCTAAGCTTAGCAGAAGATAACTTGGCAAAAGACCAAGACAATCACATTATTTTTAAGGCTTCTAAATTAGATTTTGATGAGCTAGTGATCTACAAAGAGACAGACTCTTTATTCGCTTCATCTCCCGAAGAGCATGAGAATGGATTCAACATCTACGAACTCCCTTTTCCAAATCTAAAATTAGATCTAGACATCAAAGACCTCAACTATAACCGCTATAAAATCACAAATATTGAAGGTACCATTAGAATTAAACCCAATCATTACATTTATTTAGATACTCTATCTCTAGATGCTGCAGGAGGAAACATCCAAATGAGTGGCTACTTTAATGGATCTAATCCAAAACTCATTTACTTTAGTCCCGAAATGAAGCTTACCAAAGTTAATCTTGACGAAATGCTGGTTAAATTTGAAAATTTTGGTCAAGATTATTTAGTTTCAGATAACCTGCACGGTAATCTTAGCGGCAACATATGGGGTAAAATACATCTCCACAAAGACATGGTTCCTATAATAGATGATAGTGAAATTCATCTAGATTTTAAGGTGCTATCCGGCCAACTAGAGAACTTTGGTCCCATAGAATATTTGGCTGAATATTTTGCCGATAAAAATGTTGCCAAAATTATATTTGACACACTTCAAAATCACATCGATATAAAAAATGGAGTGTTAAATATTCCAAACATGAAAATAAACACCTCCCTAGGTTTTGTAGAAATTTCCGGTGTTCAAAATAGTGATTTTTCCTATAAATATTATTTAAGAGTACCTTGGAAAATGGTCACAAAAGCCGGTGCTTCTAAATTGTTTGGCAAGAAAAAAGAACAACCTGCAAATCTCGGTGAAGAATACCAAATAACAAATGAACAGGAAGGAAAAAAGGTTCGTTATGTAAACATTCAAATAACGGGAGACATAGAAGATTACCAAATCAAACTAATAAGAGCTAATTAAACCTAACTAGTAATTAGGACAACTCTGTAAAAAATCAATTTTTAACTTTTATTTACTTTTTTACTAGAAGATTTAATTAATGTTAATTTATTTCTACCTGCTGCAACAAATTTCATATCGGGAAATATTTATCGGAAATATTGATATTGATATAAATCCCACCAAGAACTTATTAAGATGTCTGGGGATCTTTTAAATAAGTTTTATTAAAAAATTTATCTACTTATGCATCATATTTTTTAAACAATTGCACTCTGCGTTAGCAAATATGGCTATCCCAAAAAGTAAAAAACGCTTAGTGAGTTTTTTTTAATAAAAAATAAGGCTACTTTTAATAATATATTATTAAATATTAAACACTTAAGATGCTGAAAAAACTCCAAGTAATAATTATAATAATTCTAGCGGCTTTATCTAATGTTAACGCTCAGATAGATAAAGAAATATTCACAATATATTTAGTTCGGCACTCAGAAAAAGAGTCAACATCTAATGATCCTCAACTTACTCAATGTGGTGAGCAGAGATCAAAAAGTCTAAGCAGTTTTCTTAGTGATGTGGAACTAGATGCTGTTTACAGCACTAACTATAATCGAACTAAAAATACTGCCCTGCCAACAGCGATTTCCAAAGATCTCGAGATCAAAGAATATAATCCTGAAGAACTTAAAGATTTTTCAAAATTATTATTGGCCCGCAAACAAGACGCACTAATTGTTGGGCATAGCAATACAACAGGCGTTTTAGCTGGTCTTTTAATTGGTGAAGAAATCGGAGAATTTGATTTAACCATTTATAATCGTATTTATCAGGTAGTCATCTATCAAAATAGTAGTCGCCTGCATCTATTGCACACGGCTTTTAATTGTGAAAATTAATATCTTAGAATAGCTACTTAAAACAAAATACACTCTAAATTAAATGTTAAACTTTAGTATATTTAAACTTTTATTTTAAAAAAGCTTTTATCATGATTAAGAGAATTATTTTATTATTGGTTTGCCTAATTTCTGCTTCTAATTTTTGTTCTGCGCAAGTGCCAATTACAAACTATTCTGTGAATAGTATCGGTCAAGTGCAATTGTCAATTCAAGCCCAAACGGGTAAATATTATATGTTGCATGCTCAGCATAGCCCAACGTTTCAATGGGCTACATCCATGACAATGGGCGTTAACGGCACAATGGTGATCTCTGAACCAGCGGCAGCCTATCCACTAGCGAACTATACCATAACAGAGCATGATATAGCTACCGCTGACGATTGGGATGGAGATGGTATAGATGATATAATAGAATTTAACAACATGCCAACAGATGCACCAATCAACTATGCAGACCCTATTGCGTTTATTGATGGCTCAACCTCGATCCCAGATGCACAAACCTTTATGAATTTAGCTACGGTGAATAATGTCTCATGGGCACCATTTCTTGATGGACAATTATATGTTAAATTTGGAATACTTGATAGAGATACTCCGCAACCTAAAGTATATTTCATAAATAGTAATACTTACACAATCCACGCAAATTTTTTCAATGGAATTGGTGCTACTGTAATTGGAGATGACGGATCTGGTGAAATCGTTTTTAATCCAAATGATATTCTTCCAAACGGAGTTATTGGAAGCTACTCGTTTAATTTTTCTTTTGGTGATGCAATGGACTTTGAGGATACGCAAAGAACGTTTGAATTATTGGTGGCAAACATGCCTTTTCTTCAAAACAACATGAACCACTTTATTGGCCAAGCAGATGAAAACCTGCACACCTCAACTTACGCTGCCGATTTTGTAGGATCTAGAGTTGAAGTTGTTTTAGAATCTGATGTATTTGCGGAAATCGATTACATACCTTTTCATGAAGCAGAAGGTTATGGATTCTTTAAACATATGTCGACCGGTGAAACACCAGGCTCAAGAGATATTGTATTGTATGATGCGTTACCAAATTCATTACCAAGAGTGGGCGGAATAATTACTTCTGTAGTTCAAACTCCGCTATCGCATGTTAATTTAAGGGCAATACAAGATAATGTTCCTAATGCTTACATCAAGGATCCTTTATCTATCGATTCAATTAATGACCTGTTAGGAAGTTACATTTACTACAAAGTTGAAAATGAAAATTTTCAAATAAGAGAAGCTACTTTAACTGAAGTTAATGCATGGTATGAAGATCTCAGACCAACAGAACCGCAAATTCCTATTCGAGATCTGAGTATTACAGAAATAATGCCTTTAGATTCAATTGAATTTAGCATGTCTACTTCATTTGGCGCGAAATGTTCCAACGTTGCAACTATGCGCTCTTTTGGATTTCCAACCGGCACAATACCTGATGGTTTTGGAATTCCTTTTTACTACTATGATGAATTTATGAAGTTTAATAACTTTTATCAGGAGGCGCAAGTCATGATAGACAATCCTACTTTTTCAACTGATTTAAATTTTCGTTCTGAACGTTTGAAAGATTTCAGAAGAGATATTAAAGATGCCCCCATGCCTCAGTGGATAATGGATGAATTGCAAATCATGCATAATGCATTTCCAGTTGGCACTGCTGTTAGATGTCGATCGAGTACTAATAATGAAGATTTGCCCGGTTTTAGTGGTGCGGGTTTATATACTTCGAAAACGCAACATCTCGATGAAGGACACATCTCCAAATCTGTTAAACAGATTTACGCAAGTATGTGGAATTTTAGAGCATACGAAGAAAGAGATTTTTACCGTGTCGATCACTTTATTGCTGCCATGGGAATTCTTTGCCATCCCAATTTTGAAGAAGAGCAATCGAATGGCGTAGGAGTTAGTATTGACCCTATTTATGAAACGGATAGTACTTTTTACCTAAATACACAGGTTGGTGAATTCTTGATTACAAACCCTGATCCGAATTCAGTACCAGAAGAGATATTACTATACGAAGATACTTCTAATGGCGCAGGCTACCTTGTGCTAAGGCTATCAAACCTAGTTAATCCAGGTGAACTAGTAATGGATCAAGTGTATCTAGACGAAATGAGAGAATACCTTACCGTTATTCATGATGAATTTGCGATTCTATACGATGTTGCAGGGGCGGAAGGATTTGGTATGGATATCGAATATAAAGTTACAGCTCAAGATCAATTGGTTATTAAGCAAGCAAGACCATGGGTATCCTTTTGGGCCGATATTAAAGCCAATAGTGACTTAGCTGTTGAAGAAATTGTTGCTCCGCAATCTTCTTCTAGTTTAGGAAGCAGTGAACTAGTGACTGCTAAAATTGCCAATACAGGATTAAACGATATGCACGATTTTGATATTGCTTTGGTTGTTGAAGGTCAATTAATGGAAACTATTACGATTACTGACACAATTGTTCCATTTACAGATGCTGATTTTCAGTTTACTGTACCCCAAGATTTTTCAACTATTGGCGATTATAATATCACTGGTATCGTTACTGATATTGACGATGAATACGGGAACAATGACACATTAAACATTGTTTTAAGTAAGTTGCACGAGCTTGATGGAGAACTTGCTATTGGTGAACTAACTGTTCTTTGTAATGATGTGGTAGAAGTCAATGCTATAATTATCAACCAAGGCGAGTCTTTTATTACCGATGTTGAAATTGAAGTAATCGTGAATGGTTTAGCAGTAGATACGATTACGGCAACTGTAGATATTTCTTTCCAAGACCAAGAAAAAGTTACAATATTGGTTGATGACAACCTTATACAAATCACAAACAATATAGTACTTAACTTATTATCTACAAACAGCCAACCTGACGGTGAAATTGCAAACAATATAGGCAGTACCACTACCACTTTAGATTCAGATTACGATGTTATCACATTAATTATCGATGCTGATGATTATCCTGAAGAAACTTCTTGGGAAGTATATGATGAAGGTGCAAATCTAACAGTGGCAACAGGATCTTTACAATCGGGTACTTCTGTATTTTCAGAAGACATTTGCTTAGACTATGGTTCTTGCTTCTCTCTTTATGTATACGATTCTTACGGAGACGGTATTTGCTGTGACTACGGAATTGGTTTTTTCTTAGTAATAAATTCATCGGGTGATACAATAGCAGCCAATGACGGGGAATTTGGCTCTGAAGCACAAGAAGGGTTTTGTCCTGACGGAACGGGCTGTGGATTTACGGCAGATGTGAATGTAACCAACACAACTTCAACTGGCACTAACGATGGTGCTATCTCGATAAATACTAGCTCAGGTGTTAGTCCGTTTCAATATAGTATAGATGGTGGCCAAACATTTATTGATTCTAATACATTTGTCAATTTAGCGCCAGGAACTTATGATATTTTTATAGAGGGAGGCACTGGTTTATGCTCATATCAAGAAACTGTTTCGATTGAAGAATGCACATTTACCGCAGTCGATATAGCAGCAACTGACGCTTCATCAGTTGTAACCACGGATGGCGAAATTATTATCACGCCAACTTCAGGAGTTAGCCCATATCTTTATAGTATCGATGGAGGTCAAAACTTTGTCGCTGATAATGTGTTCCCTGATTTACCTGTGGGGCCTTATAATATTATCGTGCAAGATGCAACAGATATTTGCTTTTATGAGATAGGTGTACCTATTGAAGTTGATGCGTTAGGCATTAAAGATGAAGCTTCATCTTATGATATTAAGATATATCCTAACCCTACTAACAATTACTTTAGTGTTGAAATTAAATCATCTTCAGAGTTAACGGAAGCAGTAAATATTGTTGTTTACGATAACCTAGGCAGAACAATTCAAACAAGTTCGATACTAAATGAAAGCAACCGGATTACTACCATCTCTTTAAATGGCTATGTTTCTGGAACGTATTTTATCAAATGCTCTAATAGCAATTTGCAAAAACATTTTAAAGTGGTTAAGATTTAAGGTTTTTCTAATTAGATTAACTTTATAATTGAAAGCTAAATACTTTGACATCTATTTCTTTGCTCTTAAGCAAACTTAGTAGTGGATAAATGAAACCAAAAATTTTATTTTATTTATCTATTGCATTAAATATTCGAAATTGGTATGCTTTTTAACATATAAACGCGTTAATTTATTAAAGTTATCGTAGTAACATAAAAACACTTCAAACCGAATTAATTTTAATTTTGCCCAGAAGAGCGATAATGAAATACCTAAAGCATGAACGAAAATATTAAAATACTTATAAGATCCTTTTTTATTAAAATACCAGGAGTTTGGGATTTCTTTCTTTCCATTCGATATTTTTTTTTAAAAAGAAATGCTAAAAACGCAATTGAACGCATGAGAAAAAACAATGCACCTATTAACATTTGCATTGGCTCTTCTGGTGATGATTACGAAGGCTGGTTTCCGACTGAACAAAATTTTCTAGACCTATTGGATGAAAAAACATGGATTAATTTATTTGGCGCATCGGAAAGTGTTGATGGTATGCTAGCAGAACACGTGTGGGAACATATGTCTCTTGAAGATGGACAGATTGCAGCCAGAATGTGTTATAAATATATTAAACCTGGTGGCTTCTTGAGAATAGCAGTACCTGACGGATTTACGCCTGACCAAGAATACATTAAAGCTGTTGATGTTGGCGGGAAAGGAAGATGTGCCGATGGACACTTAATGTTGTATAATCACATTAATTTTTCTGAAGTATTCAAACAAGCTGGATTCAAGATTAATAAATTGGAGTATTTCGATAAAAATGGGAATTTCGTTTACAATCCTTGGGACATCAAAACGGGTAAAATAAAACGTTCTACAGCCTATAGAGGAATTGACAAAGGTGTTTTTAATTCCTCTGTAATTCTTGACGCAATCAAAGAATAAACCTATCAGCTAGGTCCTTGAGTTCTGTTGCATTAATTTGTATTACTTCTAAAAATCAAATTCCTAACGAAGGAATACAAATTAATACCTTGTCAGATAATAATCAATAATTTTGTTTTGATTATTTAAAATGAAACGATTTTATTTATTTCTTATATTCTTATCGCCTTTTGTGTTAATGATTAGCGTGAATGAAAATTCGAGAAATAATCAGGTAAATATAGCAGCGTCAGAAGAAAGTAAAAAGCTAAACTCTTCTATTGCCATGACCAATAGATGCACTTGGGCATGTCACAGCAATACCAATTATTGCAAAGATTATCACACGAAGTTATTATCTCCCTACTTTCATTTTACTGATCCTATTTACTTTGGTGTAATCAATACCCTCCAATCAACCGGCTCCTATAGTTTTGCGAACTTGATTTTGTTTGTAATCATTGGCCCGTTAGTCCTATTTATTATGCTGTTACGAATATTGCGAAACTGGTCAATAATACTCCAATTTAGAAAAACTAAAAAATGATTGATATGGTTTCATTTCTATATAATTACTGCACAGATTTCATAATTAATATTGCCAATTTGACGAGCACATCATATTACGAAATCAACTTTACGCTTTTCTGTGTAGCATATCCTATCATATGTATAATATGTTCTTTTGTATTGGTTATTCAGCAAATAATCATAAAAGGATATCACTAATATTGTCTTAAGGAAACCATCTATAATGCCCTGTAATTCTACTTTCAAAAAGGAAATCTTCACATTGCGGCCCTCCACCAATATTATGAACTACCATTGGTCGACCATCAATGAATTTATCGACTACAATCCCCACATGGCCTGTTGCAATATCACCCCAATAAACTAAATCACCTGGTTTGTAATCTCCAGGGTTATTGGTTATAGACAATTCCCCTCCCATTCTCTTTAAAAAGCATTCTTGATTTTGGGTTCTCCTGTGGTCTATATTCTTGTCTGGTCCCGATGCACCCCAAAGTCGTTTTGAAGGATATTGTTCAAAATTTGCTTTCATATCTTCATGTATTAACTTTTGTAGATCTATCCCCAGTCCATTCCTATATGAACGAACAATTAAATCTGTGCATACACCTGTTCCTTCTGGTACATCGCCATTTGGATATTCGAGTTTAATATATCCAGATTTATACCTAATATGATGTGCTGTTCTTTCGATGGCTGCATCCGATAGTTTTAAACCGCTTTGAAGATTCGGGGCCATTGCTATAGAAATAATAGCAAAGATTATTATCATTATTTTTTTCATAATCGCGTATATTTAGTACAATGATTTTATTGATTACTAACTATATAACGCAAAAAATATAAAAAGGAACACATGATCAATTATAACTTTATAGGAAATCCCATATAATCAACCTTTAACAATCATATGTATCATCTTTTTTAAAACAATAAAGGCAGAATATAAAAGACAAAACACTAATTTAAAATATCATGTTAGAACTAAACAGCAATATAGTAAAGACTTTGATTTAGTCAGCTCAGAATTGAAGGCCCTAATGAAATCAAATTAGTGCAACAGAATGCAACAAAAGCTTTAAAAGTCGAGTTCGAACATTATTTCGTTTTTTCTATTAGTTAATTGGTATGGGGGATTATATCCCAAATAAATGACTTTATCAATAAATGATAATTGTTGTTTAACTAATTTATCCCTAAGAATATCAGAAAATTCTTTTATTCTTTGATCTGAAGACCATCCTGCAAATTTTATAACAGCGTATTTTTTACCTTCAATTCGGTCAATTTTTATTGACTTACTGGTTGGTTCAGGTAAATCTTTTGTAGAATATGAGGAAGGTACCATAAATCTCATCGTGACAAGCGAGTCCATTTCCATAATAACCGGTGATGTCATAGCAATCTTTTCATTTTTAGCATTATCTCCAAAAATATATCCTGCAAGAACTCGAAACCCTGCTGAAGAGGATTGTCCATAAGAAGAATTATTCATTGTAACAGAAGTAAACAAAGCATCTTCATATTGCCTTATTTCTATACCGTCATTAGTAGATAAAGTATTGTATTTATAACTTTCAGTTTTATTTGTCGATTTGTTCACAGCATACTGAGCTCCGAATATGCAAAGCACCAATACCAAAATAATTATCAAAATTTTCATTTTTATGTTGATTTAAATAATAAATAAAAGAATTCATTTTTTGTTTAATCTTTTTGTTGTAAATTTAAACAAAAATAAAGGATACACAGTATGAAAAATTTTCTAATTATTGGTGCAAGCTCAGGAATAGGATATTCTGTGCTGAATAATTTAATAAAAGAAGAACAAATATCTATTACTGCTACATATTTATCAAAAGAACCAATATTAAAAAGCAACAAAATAGAATGGATACAATTTGATGCCACAAAACAATCCACTAACCAACTTACTAACAAACCACTAAATGGAATTGTATATTGCCCAGGCAGTATTAATCTTAAACCATTTAAGAGAATTAAAAAGGAGGAATTACTTAACGAGATGAACCTAAATTTTTTCGGATTTTTCAGCGTTTTACAAATGCATTTAGAAAACATGAAACACTCAGAAAGTGCTTCTGTTGTTGCGTTTTCATCTGTAGCAGTGCATAAAGGATTATCGTTTCATAGCCTTGTTAATTCAAGCAAAGGTGCTTTGGAAAGTCTTGTGAAATCTTTAGCAATTGAACTCGCTCCGAATATTAGGCTAAATCTTATTGCCCCTTCTTTAACTAAAACTCCACTTTCAGAAAAATTTTTAAACACCGAAAGCAAATTAGAACACCATATCAATAATCACCCGCTAAAAGTAATTGGTGATCCCGGAAACATTGCTGAAATGGTATCATTTTTGTTGTCAGACAAATCTAAATTTATGACTGGGCAATCTATAATAATGGATGGAGGTTTTTCTCTTTAAATATTAAAGAATTGATCTATAATTGGATTATCTTACCTTTTTTACTCGCTTTATCAATTATTTTGATAAGTTGGTTTTTTATTCCAAGTAATAATAAAATGGTACCATCTAGTACGCAAAATGATAAAAGATTTGAAGAATCAATCTCTAGCGCTTTAAATATTATTTCTAATAGTAATAATTCTAATTGAGAAGTAATTTTTTATCAATAGCAAGCCAAGTAGATTGTGTGACATAAAGTTTTATGTGGATAGGCTCGTAAACAGATATCAATAAATTAATAACTTTTAAACTATAGGTAGTTTAAGACAGTTGAATAACAGATTACAAAATGAAGGATATAGACTTTGATTCTGGAAAAGGTTTTATAATCAGTAAATATGTTCCTGACGAAGTTGAACATTTTGATCGCGTATTTGATGTTTTTAAGGAATTATTAACTCATACATCAGGAGACATTTCAGAAGCCTTTGAATGGCTAAATACACTCGATAAAGAATATAATATCTTTAATGAGCAATACAGCTTTGAAGATTTTGAAGCCGATCTTAAAAAACGCGGATACATTAAAGAAGAAATTAAACCAGAGGATGGTAATACTGGAAAAGGAAAAGGCAAAAGTGTATTGACTGCTAAATTAGAGTCGGCACTAAGAGAATATGCACTAGATCAAGTTTTTGGAAAGCTCAAGAAGAGTGGCCTTGGTAATCATGCTACAACAAAAGTGGGCGTAGGTGATGAAAGGGATGGGGAAAATCGTGCTTTTCAGTTTGGAGACGACTTGGCAACGGTTGATATGACACAAAGTATAAAAAATGCACAAATCAATAACGGAATATCGGATTTACGATTAACCGAAAATGACTTGGTAGTTGAAGAGACAAAGCACAAGGCTCAAATGAGTACCGTTTTAATGATTGATATAAGCCATTCAATGATATTGAATGGTGAAGACCGAATCACACCTGCAAAGAAAGTCGCAATGGCTTTAGTTGAATTAATAAAACGTAAATACCCGAAAGATTCAATTGATATTATTGTATTTGGCAATGAAGCGTGGCCAATTAAAATAAAAGACCTACCCTACCTTACGGTTGGACCTTATCATACAAACACTGTATCTGGTTTAGAATTGGCAATGGATATTCTTCGCAGAAAACGAAATACTAACAAACAGATTTTTATGATAACCGATGGAAAACCTAGCTGCATTCGGCTACCATCTGGAGAATTTTATAAAAATAGTAATGGCTTAGACGATATGATTGTCTCAAAATGCCTAAACAAAGCCGCCCAAGCAAGAAAATTAAAAATTCCCATTACCACATTTATGATTGCCAAAGATCCATATCTGCGTCAATTTGTGGAGATTTTTACAGCACAAAATAAAGGAAAAGCATTTTTAACTGGGCTTTCAGGATTGGGACAAATGATTTTTGAAGATTACGAAAAAAATAGAATTAAAAAAATATAATTTAAGATGGAATTAGCTAGCACATTTAAAGAATTGAAAGATTCAGGATATAAAGACAAAACGATTAATGAAGAAATTAAAACAAACCTAATTTCAAGAATTAAAGGCAAACAAAACATTTTTGAATCTTTGTGGGGCTATGAAGAAACTGTTATACCGCAATTAAAGAAAGCTATTCTGGCTGGGCATCATATCAACCTATTAGGATTGAGAGGGCAAGCCAAAACAAAAATAGCAAGGAGTATGGTCGACCTATTAGATGAGTTCATGCCTATTGTAAAAGGTTCTGAAATCAATGACAGCCCATTTCACCCTATTTCCAAATATGCCAGAGATTTAACAGAAAATAACGGAGACGAAACGCCAATCTCTTGGGTACATCGATCCGATCGTTTTTTTGAAAAATTAGCAACTCCTGACGTGAATGTTTCTGATTTAATTGGAGACATAGATCCCATTAAAGCAGCCACATTAAAATTACCATATACTGATGAACGTGTATTGCATTATGGTATGATTCCACGTGCGAATCGCTCAATATTCGTATTGAATGAACTACCAGATTTACAGGCGCGAATTCAAGTATCATTATTCAATATTTTACAAGAAGGTGACATTCAAATAAGAGGATTTCAGTTAAGAATGCCCTTAGATATTCAGTTTGTTTTTACCGCAAACCCAGAAGATTATACAAATAGAGGAAGTATCGTTACCCCTTTAAAAGACAGGATAGGATCACAAATATTCACACACTATCCAAAGTCAATTGTCCTTTCGCGCAAAATCACAGAACAAGAAGCTAGAATTTCAGAAGAAGACAAAGCGGCAATACATGTTTCTGATATGGCACAAAACCTTTTGGAAGAGATTGCATTTGAAGCAAGAAATAGTGAATATGTAGACGCTAAAAGTGGTGTTAGCGCACGCATGACTATAAGTGCAATGGAAAACCTAATGGCTGCCGCTAAATTACGATTGATCGAAACGGACTCTATTGAAACCACACTTCGCTTAGTTGATTTTATGTCCATTATACCTTCAGTAACAGGGAAAATTGAATTGGTATACGAAGGCGAACAAGAAGGTGCAGACCAAGTTGCCAAATTACTTATTGACGATGCAGTGACCGCCCAGTTTGAAAAGATATTTCCTCGCATTCCCAAACTTGAAAAAGAAGAAGTAAAAACACCGTATACAGATTTAATAAATTGGTTCGACAATAATTATATTGAATTAAACTATACAGATACAGATACTGAATTCTATAAGAATCTTAAAATCATAACACCGTTAGTTGATATTATTAATAATTATGCATCAAAATTGAGCTCAGAAGATCAAGCATTTTGCTTAGAACTAGTTCTATGGGCACTAACAACCAAAAATAAATTACATAGAACCGAAAATAATAACTCTTTTAAGTTTGATTCAACTAGTATAAGCCAATTACTTTATGGAAATAATTAATCATGAATTTTATCTGAAAAGTAACCAACTTCATATTTAATTAGACTATCAAGAAGAATGTCCTTTTGACAAAAATCAAGGAGCTGGCAATACAATTACACTGGTAATTCGTTGTTCAAGCATTGCTAATATTCTCTTATTGAAATCGCTTTTTCGATCATAATAAATAGCAAATTCTTTTGTAGTAAAATGCCCAATAATAATGCCTTTTAGCTCAGATTTAAATGTGTTATCTTGCTTGAAAATTGAAGCAATAAACTGTTTTTTTTTTACTTTAGATAAATCCTCAAATTGAAAATTTATTTTGCTTAAATATGCTTGAAAATAAGCCAATAATAGATCATGTTGCAGCTTTATAATTGGTCGAAGAGTTTTATTCTGAAATTGCTCTTCGACAGTTTTATTTAAAGTTGTGCTAATCTCTTTAATTATTGGCCTAATATTTTTTCTATCAATTACCATTTATTACCTTTTTCCAGGTCTTATCATTATTTAAAATGAATGAACCTAAATGTTTCATTTTCCAACTGTTTGGTGGAATCAATGAAAGAAAATTCTCCCCTTTTTTATCAGAAAAATAAAGATGATATTCTTTGCCGATTATAGGTTCAAAACTTATGTTAGTTTTATATAACAAATCGTTTATTTCATATTCACTAATTAAAGACTGATACTCTTTTTTAATTAATTCAATCTTATTTTTAAAGTTATGATTGAAGCTATTTACACTTGTATTAATCCAGGTAGAAACTACTGAAGCCTGAATGCTAGGAGCTCCAATATTAGTTCCGTAAGGTAATAAATTGGCATTATATGACTGAGATTCTTCATCAAAAACAATATTATCTGGTCGTTCTTTCCGTTTAAAATTGGGTATTTCTGTCAACCTTGCATAAGGAAATTTTGTACTTTTTGAAACCGTTGAGTACTGATTTAATCCCGTTACACATACATCCTTGGCCTTTTCTAGATCTACCTGACCATCATCTTGAACAAGGTCATCTTCTGTAATTACTTCATGTAACTTTCCAACTATTAATCGTGTTCCATTCGCTTCAATTTCAATATCTTCTTGAAGTTTCATTCCTAATTTAACTTTACTTTCACTTACAAAAGGTGCTAAAAAACCAACAGAATATTCAGGTGTTAAGTTACATTCATCAAACTCAGAAGCTGAATCAGGAAATTTAGCCGATGTATAATGAGCTTGTTTTAAAAAAGATTTATGCACGTGGTTAATGGTATAGTAACCAGTATTCATAATATTAGTATATGTATTTTTTTCTGCTGCTAAAGGCCGCATAATAAATCCAATTAAAGGTGGTGAAGAACCAATATGAACTATTGAGTCAAATATTGCCAAGTTAGTATTACCATGCTTATCTTTTGTGCCAATAAGGTGAACTCCCTTATATCCTGAAATTGAGTTGATAAACTTTAAACGAAACCGCTTTTCCCAATTCATTATTTGATTTAAACTTGTTTTCATTTTAGCGCGAATTTCATTGATTATACAAACCGTATTTTTTTTCTAATGCTTCTTTTCTAAAAGTAAAAATTTGCTCTAACTTGTTTTTAATTATTAGTGGATTAGCTATTGCTCCTAAAATACCAAAAGGCGGAATATAGCTTACGATATCTTTCATTAAAATACCATTTGATATCTCTTCTAAAAAATGCTGGTGATGCCACATCTTATATGGACCCATTCGCTGCTCATCAATGAAAAAATGACCTTCCTTAATATGCGTAATTTCTGTTACCCATTTAGTTTTAATACCTAAAAGAGGCCGAACATTGTAGCTTATTAGCATGCCTTCATACATTTTTTCGGATGTATTTTTAGAAGTAATATCAAAACCCATATAAGCAGGTGTAATTTCTTTTAAATTAGCTGGAGAGGATATAAATTCCCACGCTTCTTCTTTCGATGTATTTAGTTTTTGAGTATGCTCAAATTGATAAAAAGCCATAAGTAATGTGTTAGGGTAATTTTTCTATTTCTTCTAAAATTTTATTTGCTTCAGCAATTTTTTTATCACTAGCAGTTCTATTTACTTTAGATAATTTAAAAGCCTCTTTCATTAGCATTTTGTATTGTTTATCTAATTTTTCGTACTTGGTTTTTCTTTTAAATAAATTAAACATCATTGTTGATTTTTATGAATTTGAATTTTCTAAACCCTTTTTATATGCATATAGAGCTCTTTCTCGAGCAATCTTGTGTTCAATAATCGGCTTGTAACCTATTTCATTTAATTCAGGTACCCAGAACTTCACATACTTTAGCTCCGAATCAAATTTTAAAGTTTGGGCACTCGGACTAAAAACTCTAAAATATGGAGCAGCATCGCAACCTGTTCCTGCTACCCATTGCCAATTTCCGTTATTAGAGGCTAACTCATAATCCAAAAGTTTTTCTGCAAAGTACGCTTCCCCCCACCTCCAGTCGATTAACAAATGTTTACACAAAAAACTAGCTGTAATCATTCTTACTCTATTGTGCATGTAACCTGTTGAGTTAAGCTGTCGCATTCCAGCATCGACAATAGGATAACCTGTTTCCCCTTGGCACCAAACCTCAAAATCTGCTTCATTATTTCGCCATACAATACCATTGTATTTGACTTTAAAATTCTCATTAATTACATTGGGATAATGAACCATGATTTGAATAAAAAATTCTCTCCAAATTAATTCACTTAAAAAAATAGTATCTGCTGGTTTTAACTTATTAATTATGGACCTTATACTAACCGTGCCAAAGCGCAAGTGGGGGCCTAAAAAACTTGTAGCATTTAAAGAAGGTATGTCCCTTGTTCGCTCATAATTATCAAGATCAGAAAGGTTAAATTCTTTTACTTTTATTTTTGATGATAAAAACCCAAGCTCAGCCAATGAAGGGAAGCTAAAATTTAATTTCGCAAAATTACTATAATTGGTCTCAGACAATATTTTAGGTCGATTTACTTCTAAATGTTTTAGCCACTTATTTTTAAAAGGAGTATAAACGGTATAGGGATTGCCATCATCTTTAAGAATTGTTCCTGGTTTAAAAAGTACATGATCTGTAAACAAGTGCAGGTTAATGCCCCTTAGTTTCAATAATGTAGATACGTGGTCATCTCTTTGAATTGCATAAGGTTCATAATCTTCATTAATAAATACATCCTTAACATTGTGGCTATTCAATAAGTCTTCCCATGCCCGAAGCGCAGTGTTTTTAATGACTAATAATGAACTATTATATCGTTTTAAAAAGGCATTTATTAATTCTAGTCTCTCATAAATAAAATTAACTCTGGCATCATATTTATCTAATTCTTCAATAATGTCATGATCCAGAATAAAAATAGGAAGTACAGGTTTATTCAATTTAAGAGCATAGTGCAATGCCGTATTATCCTCAACTCTTAAATCCCTTCTAAACCAGAATATTGAAATCATTACTATCTATTACCACAATAAAAACTAACTACTTAAAGAAATTATAAATCAAATCATTCATAATCATTGACTAAAATGAGTGACTTACTTTTCTTAACTCTAGGAATAACTTTAATAGAACAATTTTAAATTACAATTTGTTTAAAAATCAATTAATTTATTTTGAAAAACCTTCAATTAATAAAAATAGAATGAATATTTTAATACCGATAATTAAGTATTTTATTGCTTGTCGAAATAATAGTAGATACTGATTTAAAATTGATATGAACCTCTATTTACCAAAAAACAAATAGTATTTATAAGATAAATTGTAATTTAAATGTTTAAAGCAAAATGTCACTTTGTTTATTAGAAATATAAGCTTCTTTTGTTTTCAATGGGATAACGATTAAAGATTAAAAACTTAATTAACTTGTAATTTATAATTAAGACCTAATGCTCCTTATTAAAAATTCTAGACACTAGTTCACCAATCATTTTTGAACCGCCTTTCATCGTTTTTGGAGCCTCAATTAACTGAAAATTACCTTCTTCGTCTCTCCAAATCTTATAACTGAATGCAAAAGGTTTATCAGGGCCAATACCAATTTGACCAAACCTTAGGTCGTTATAGATTAATGTGTCCCCTTCTAATTCATCGATTGCATACCAGCCCTTTGCTATTTTGATTAAACGTTGAATCTTTTCTTCATTCTTAAAATTATCTAATGCACCGTGGTTCTTTTCGAATCGGAGATATTCTATATTATCATCATTATCTAATAATGAATAAAGACCAACATAATACGAATCCTCTGTTTCAACATTTGCACTCCATAAAATACTGTTCATTGGTGTTGGACGAGTTCGAACTTCAGTATATTCGATATTTTGAATTTCTAGACTATTAATGAACTTAAAATAACTAATACTTTTAAATCCAATTGTTAGCAACATATACACACTACTAATAATTAACCCCATTGAATTATAAAATCTTCTTTTTTTCGATTTTCTATTTTGAATCATCGCTAAAATCAAAAAAACTAGAAATGGAAGCGTATATAACGGATCGACAACAAATATATTTTTGTAGGCAACTCGATACTCTAATGGCCAAAAAAGTTGTGTTCCCCATGTAGTATGCGCATCAAGTAATGGATGTGTTATTAAGCCTCCAAACATCAACTTAGTCCAGTCCCAAGTGGTAATTTCTTCTCGGTTCGGCTTTAATTTATAAGCCCCAAAAAGCAATCCAATTAAAACGGCAATACTGATTCCTTTCCCTATTAAATGTTGTTGCCCCAGGAAAAAGACGGACATCATCGCAACAAAAAAAATGGAGAGAAATACTCGCTCCTGTTTCTTAACTAAAAATCCAAATAATGGAGCGAACAATGTACCAAACAAAATAGAATGGGAAAATCCACGATGCATTTCAAGAGCCAATACTTCATCTACAAAGTACTTGCTCAATACATCTAGATCGGGAATTGTACCCGCAACTGCTCCCCATAATATTGCCTTATTTCCAACTTTTCTGCCAAGTACAAACTCGCCAACAGCAGCCCCTAACACTATTTGGGTTAATGAATCCATTTAAACAAATGACGCCTTAAACGGCTTACGGAGTTCATATTTACTGGGAGAAATGGCTTCTATTAATGGTTTTATTAATTTGTTAGAAACAGCATTCCTATGTTTAACGTATAATTTCATGTCTTTTGGCTCTGCGCCCAAACAGCTTTTAATTTCTTCTGCTGTTCTTCCGAATCTTAATTCATGAACCCCTTTTTCTATAGCTAGCTCGGTATAGTCATAAAGCATTTTTTGATACAATGAATAATCGTGATTAACTGAATAATCTAAACCAACATAATTGGCATCAATAAATTGATTTGAAATGAAAGCCGAGCTAAAGCCAACTAACTTATTATCCAAAAAATATCCTTTGAAAATAAATTTGTCTGCAAGCAGTTTTTTAAAATTCACAAAAGATGCCCCATTTAACTCACCAAAAGTAAAGTCAGCGTTTTCAAGAACAGATTCATATAATTGAATAATTTTTGCTGAGTTTAAAT
>CAJQPE010000093.1 GCA_905480125.1 uncultured Flavobacteriales bacterium
TACCATGAAAAAATAATTGAAGTCCCTACATCATTTGTATAAGCACTTGGGCTTGCTGTTTGACCACTGCAAATAGTATCATTAACCCCTATTACGCCCGCGGTAGGGTCTATAATTATACAATCTTGACCATCCAAAGGCTCCACAGAAATTTCGAATTCGCATTGAGTCCCCGCATATCCATCAATAGCAATAAAAACACATTCTGTTATATTCGTAACATTTACATTAATTGTTGTAGTTCCTGTTAAATTTTGCCCAGCAACTCCTCCATATAACAATGTATTTAAAGCAGAGCCATCCGACGCGCCAGAAAAAACAGAAACTTGATAACCATTGGTTGTGGCTAAACCAGTGCTAGAAACACAATTGTATCCAGTAATGTCAATTTCCCAATTACCCGTAGTTTGCGGACACATTTGGTAAAAAATGTCATTTTCAATACTATAGCCAACGTCTGCTCCCGCGCTACCGCCTCCTGTTTGAGTTAATAAATTGCAATCTAAATCATTGTAAAACGACAAATTATTAGGAGGCCCTGTATTTTGCCCACCGCAATTTGTGTTTCCTACAGCGCCATAACTACAGGCATTAAAAGCCGTTCCACATTCTGAAATTATCTCCGCAGAACCTATTACATCGTTTATTGAAGGGGTTGCTCCCGTGAAATCACACGCGGAAACACAAATGCCAGATCCACCACATATATATCCAGACGGGCAATCACCATCAACTGAACAAGGAGTATCATCACAAACTCCATTGTTGCAATACATCCCCGAAGGGCATTCAGAGTCTGAAACACAAGGAACACATTGATCAAACCCACTGGCATCAACTGTGGTCCAAGAAACCACTGCATAACTTACTCCACTACCTCCATTATTTACACAAACTGAGGTATACCCATCATTTATAAGATCTGGGTCACTTAAGCTACTTACTCCACAATTGGTGCAATTATCTACTTCTTCCGCAAAAATTCCGGTGCTCCATTGATCAATATATCCCCCGTCAGATGCTGTAGTATATAACAAGTCATAATTTCCTCCATTTTGCTGATTCAAAAAAACTTCATCATAAGTAATTTGAACAAAACCAGGAGTTCCATCACCAAAAGTAACACAGGTCCCTTCTGTGATAGTAATAGACGAACCATTACAAGTTGTGGAAACCTGAGACCAAGCAAAATGTGAAATTAATTGAAGTAATAAAACTAATGAAGCGACAAATATTCTGGTAGTTTTAAGCATCATTCAATTTTTTTATAATTGATCCGACTTAAGTCTGTAAAATCCTGATTTGGTGTCAATAAATAGTGTGGATCTTCCTCTTTTAATTTGCTCAAATTCTAGCGAAAACACATAAAAAACACGAGACTCGTTATCCCTTAGTTTGAACTCTCCTGCCTCAAGTTGGTTATATATTTCTTGTACAGAGTTATATACTCGATGACTTATACCTGATTTATCAATAAATGTCCACTCTTCTACTTCTGGATTTTGCTCTGTATAATAGACGTAGCTTTCCTCTAACATATATCGCACTTCTACTTCCAAATTGAAAATGTTCTGGCCTTGCGCCCCGAAACATGTCAAACATATTAACATAAAAAAAAGTTTCTTCATATTCGCTTGGATTACCGGACAGTTCTATAATTAACCATCAAAAAACGCATTAAATATGAAATGGTTGCCTGCTAGCTAAATATTTTTTTTGCATTAGCATTAAATGAGTGCTTATTAAGCAACCATTATAAAACTCTAATGAAGTATAAAAAAGCCCTTATGCATAAACATAAGGGCTTTAGTAACTTGTGGAGAATATCGGAATCGAACCGATTACCTCTTCACTGCCAGCGAAGCGCTCTAGCCAAGTGAGCTAATCCCCCAAGTTCGCTGCTAATTTAGAAAATAATTTTGTCTGAAACAGCAATTAGTATATTTGAAGCTTAAATTATTGAAAACATGAACGAATCGAAAGCACCAAAACCAATGGGTTTATACCCATACGTTAAAAAAGCAGGAAACCTATTGTTTTTATCCGGAGTTGGGCCAAGAGTGCCACAATCTGGAAGCGAAGAAGCAAATATTCCAGGGCTTAAGTACGATAAAAATGGGAATTACGTATCTTTTGATTTCGAAGCACAATGTCGCTCCGTTTTCGAAAACGTTAAATTAATTCTTGAAGAAAATGGATCAAGCTGGGGGAAGCTGGTTGATGTAACCACATTTTTAACCGACATGAAGAGGGATTTTAAAACCTATAATCGTGTTTACGCGGAATACTTTAATACAAACCAACCTTGTAGAACTACTGTTGAGGTAAATGCACTGCCTTCGCCAATTAGCATAGAGCTAAAGTGCATTGCTGAATTAAGCTAAAACACACTTAAAGTTTTTCCTTTAAGCCACATATTTGCCTCATTTTCGTCTGAAAATAACTTTGTTGGTGTGTTTGGACGATTAAATTTTATGAAAAAATTAACCACTAATTTATGAGCCAAGCTGTTGGTTACAAAAGCCAATGAAATTCTGTTTTTGCTCAACTCCTTACTTGCCGCCAACTCTCTTGCTTCTGGGGTAACACTCGAATACTTCCCAACAATTACCAAAAGACAATATTTAGAACCATCGCACAATTTCTGATTGGCCTCATGTATTTCCTCAATATCGCGTACTTTGACATCTACACGATCGTTTAACTGAAGACGAATAATTCCTTCACAAATAGTTAGCTTCCCGACATTTATCTCATGAATATCCATCTTATTCAAATGTAACACAAAAAATAATATGTAACAATAAAATTCACAGCTTAAATCTAACTGTTCAACAGATTTATTTCCTTGTAATTTATTTACTTTTGCTCAAGTTTTAGTAGAAAATATATGGGAAAATACACTGAATATAAAGGATTAGATTTGCCAGCGTTAGCTGATAAAACGTTGACTTGGTGGGAAGATCACCAAATATTCGAAAAAAGTATCTCGTCCCGTTCGAGCAACAAGCCTTTTGTGTTTTTTGAAGGGCCTCCTTCCGCTAATGGCCTTCCAGGTATTCACCATGTGATGGCGAGGGCGATAAAAGATATTTTTTGTCGTTACAAAACCCTTAAAGGGTACCAAGTAAAGCGTAAAGCTGGCTGGGACACGCACGGTTTACCGGTTGAGCTTGGTGTAGAAAAAGAACTGTTTATTACCAAAGAAGACATTGGCAAAAAAATTTCAGTTGATGATTACAACAAAGCTTGCCGAGAGACTGTAATGCGCTATACTGACGTTTGGAACGACCTAACACGAAAAATGGGGTATTGGGTAGATATGGATGATCCATATATTACCTATAGCAACAAATACATGGAATCTGTTTGGCATCTACTTAAGAAGCTCTACAACAAAGATTTAATTTATAAAGGCTACACTATACAACCCTACTCTCCTGCTGCAGGCACTGGATTGAGTACACATGAGTTAAACCAACCGGGCTGCTACAAAGATGTTACTGATACTACTGTTGTGGCTCAATTCAAGATTAAAAGAAATGATGTACTTCCCGAAAATACATACCTTATTGCATGGACGACGACTCCTTGGACGTTACCCTCGAATACGGCTCTTTGTGTGGGACCGAAGATTGAATATGTTTTAGTAAGAACCTTTAACCAATATACTTTTAAACCTGTTAATCTAATTCTTGCGAAACCATTAGTTTCAAAACAGCTCAATGGGAAATATGCTGTTGTTGAAACAGAAGCTGATTTGAACTTTGCAAAAGACGATAAAAAGATACCCTACATAATAACACAAGAATTTGTAGGATCTGATTTAATAGGTATTGAATATGAACAGTTAATGCAACACGCATTGCCCTATGAAAATCCTGAAAATACATTTAGAGTAATTGCAGGTGATTTTGTTACAACTGAAGATGGTACTGGTATCGTGCACATTGCGCCAACTTTTGGCGCTGATGACGCGATGGTGGCTAAAGCTGCTGATATTTCTCCGATGCTAGTATTGGACGAAAACGAAAATCCCGTTCCTTTAGTTGATTTACAAGGAAAATTTAGGTCTGATTTACCAGGCATAGGTGGTAAATATGTGAAGAACGAATATTACAAAGATGGCGATGCTCCTGATAGATCCGTTGATGTTGAAATCGCAATCAAATTAAAAGAAGAAAATAAAGCTTTTAAAGTCGAAAAGTACGTACACAGCTATCCACATTGTTGGCGAACAGACAAACCAGTATTGTACTATCCAATGGATTCTTGGTTTATCAAAGTGACTGAAATGAAAAAGCGAATGGTAGAGCTAAACAATACTATTAACTGGAAGCCTAAAGCAACTGGCACAGGGCGTTTTGGGAACTGGCTTGAAAATGCTAACGATTGGAATCTTTCTCGTTCACGATATTGGGGTATTCCAATTCCAATATGGAGAACAGAGGACGGAACAGAAGCCATTTGCATTGGCTCAGCCGAAGAACTAAAATCCGAATGCGCAAAAGCTGTTGAAGCAGGGTTAATGCGAGAAAGTCCTTTAGCGAAATTCGACCCAACAAACATGTCGGATGAGAATTATAGCACGTTTGATTTACACAAAAATTATGTAGACGAAATCATTTTAGTGTCCTCAAAAGGACAACCAATGAAACGTGAATCTGACCTTATTGATGTTTGGTTCGACTCCGGCTCTATGCCATATGCGCAATGGCACTACCCATTCGAAAATAAAGACTTAATTGAGAGTAATAAAGCATACCCTGCCGACTTTATTGCCGAAGGGGTTGACCAAACTCGTGGGTGGTTTTATACGCTACATGCAATTGGCACGATGTGTTTTGACTCAGTAGCTTATAAAAATGTGATCTCTAATGGTTTAGTGCTTGATAAAGATGGTCAAAAAATGTCGAAACGCCTAGGTAATGCGGTTGATCCTTTCAAAACACTAAATACCTACGGACCAGATGCGACTCGTTGGTATATGATTACCAATGCACAGCCATGGGACAATCTTAAATTTGATTTAGATGGAATTACAGAAACCCAGCGTAAATTCTTCAGGGCCCTTCATAACACTTACTCCTTCTTTGCGTTATACGCCAATATAGATGGTTTTGCATATAAAGAAACAGAAATTGACTTGGCGAAGCGGCCAGAAATTGACCGATGGATTATCTCTAAATTAAACAGTTTAGTTAAAGAAATCGACATTAGCTACAATAACTACGAACCAACAAAAGCAGGACGAGCAATTCAAGAATTTGTAGTTGATCACCTCAGTAATTGGTATGTCCGTTTGTGCCGCAGACGTTTCTGGAAAGGCGATTATACAGGAGACAAAATAGCCGCTTACCAAACGCTATATACTTGTTTAGAAGTTGTTTCAAAATTAGCGTCACCAATCGCGCCCTTTTATACTGACAATCTTTTTAAAGATTTAAATTCTATATCACAGAAAGACGGCTCAGAATCAGTTCACTTAACAAACTTCCCTAAAGCTATTGAACGACATATTGATGCTGATTTAGAAGTAAGGATGGATTATGCTCAAAACATATCTTCCTTGGTTTTATCGTTACGTAAGAAAGAGACAATCAAAGTTCGTCAGCCATTGCAGAAAATTATGGTTCCAGTATTGGACGCGAAATTTCAACCGCAAGTTGAAGCTGTTAAAGATTTAATTCTATCAGAAGTTAATATCAAGGAAATTGAATTTTTGACAGACACTTCTGGCGTAATGACTAAAAACATTAAGCCTAACTTTAAGACAATTGGCCCTAGATATGGTAAACATATGAAATCTATTGCTGGAATAATTAGTCAGTATGGCCCTGACGAAATTTCTAAAATTGAAAAAAATAATGGAATTGAGTTTGAGGTCAATGGCAACCTAATTTCCTTAACACACAAAGATTTTGAGATTACATCGCAAGATATTCCTGGTTATTTAGTGGCTAGCGAAGGTGGGATAACGGTAGCTTTAGATATCACAATTACAGCAGGATTAAAAGAAGAAGGTATCGCAAGAGAATTTATTAATCGTATTCAAAACCTTAGAAAAGATAATGGTTTTGATGTTGTTGATAAGATTGGTATTAAAATTTTGACAAACGAACAAATAAATGCTGCAATTAATAACAATAAAAAATATATTTGTGACGAAACATTAGCTTCATCATTAGAGGTCGTTAATGAGGTGAATGCCGCATTATCTCATGAAGTTAAATTTGAAGAAGGAATAAATACATACATCTCGATAGAAAAATTAAACTAAAAATGGAGGAGAAAACAAGATTTGCAGATGCGGAATTAGCTGAGTTTAAAGAAATTATTTTAGTTAAATTAAAAGAGGCTAAAAAAGATTTTGAGTTACTAAAAAGCACTATGTCGCATGAAGATGATCATGGTACTGATGATACTTCTCCTTCTTTCAAGTTTATGGAAGATGGTTCTGACACTCTTTCTAGAGAAGAAACAGCTCAGCTTGCGGGGCGTCAATCTAAGTTTATTCAACATCTAGAAAACGCTCTAGTTCGCATACAAAACAAGACGTATGGCGTTTGTCGCGTAACCGGGAAATTAATATCAAAGGAGCGCTTAAAAATCGTTCCTCATGCTACTTTGAGCATTGAAGCGAAGAGAGCTCAATAGTCAAACCATAAAGCTGTGAGGCTACCCCTCCTAATCGTTTTTTTAGTTCTAATTCTTGACCAAACACTTAAGATTTGGGTTAAGACTAATATGTATATTGGTGAAGAATTTAATGTTCTTGGCGATTGGTTTATTATTCATTTTGTAGAAAATCCTGGTATGGCTTTCGGACTTGAGTTAGGCGGATCATATGGAAAAGTAGCACTTAGTCTTTTTAGAGTCTTTGCTGTTATCGGGTTAGGTTATTACATGTGGACTTTGGTTAAAGAGAAGGCTCCAAAAGGAGTTGTCATCAGTTTTGCACTGATCACCGCTGGTGCATTAGGTAACATTATCGATAGTGCTTTTTACGGAGTCCTTTTTAATAGAGGGACTATTTACAGCAATGAAATTGGAGATTGGATGCGTTATCACGGTATTGCCGAAATGAATATGGGCGGCTATGCCAATCCGTTTTGGGGTTGTGTTGTCGATATGCTTTACTTTCCCCTAATTGAGGGGTATTTTCCTGATTGGGTCCCAATATTCGGGGGGGATTATTTCCTGTTTTTTAGACCTGTATTTAATATCGCTGATGCCGCAATTAGTATTGGGGTTGGGATTTTAATTCTATTCTACAGAAATTTTTACATAGAAGACAAAAAAATATCGGAAGAACAAATTGCAGTGAATCGAGAAACAACTGGTGATTCAGAATAACTTTTTTATCGCATCTTTAGTCACCTTTCCTAATACATTTCTAGGAAGCTCATTTAAAACAATTAAGCGCCTAGGGATTTTGTATGGCGCAATTTTATTCTTTGCCCAATCTTGCAAGGTTGAAAGTTGAACGTTGAAAGATGAAACAACTGCTGATGCTACAATTTCCCCCCATTCTTCATCAACGATTCCAAAAACGGCACATTCATCAATCTCAGGATGATCGAGTAATTTACTTTCAACCTCCAAAGCTGATATTTTATATCCGCCAGATTTAATTATATCCACTGAATTTCTGCCTAAAATTTTGTAATAATCATTCAATAGAACAGCTGAATCACCTGTTTTAAACCAACCGTCTTTAGTAAAGCTTTCTGTCGTTTCTTGTAATTTATTCCAATATTCTTTAAAAACTGCAG
This sequence comes from uncultured Flavobacteriales bacterium, assembly GCA_905480125.1. Lineage (GTDB taxonomy): Bacteria > Bacteroidota > Bacteroidia > Flavobacteriales_G > NORP312 > NORP312. The sequence continues at coordinate 7,776 of CAJQPE010000093.1, forward strand.
CTCCCTTTATTTGTATTTCGCCTTGCAAGTTTTCTGTTTCAATTATATCCCCTATCTCGTCCGCTATACGAACTCGCACGCCAGGCAATGGTGTGCCAATAAATCCTGCCCTTCTTTCTCCATTATAGGAATTAGAAATCGCCATGCCAATTTCAGTCATTCCATAACGCTCCAACAATCTATGTCCAGTTATTTTTTCCCATTTATTCAGAACGGATAAAGGCAGGGCAGCAGAGCCGCTTACCATTAAACGCAAATTTTTGCAGCCTTTAGAAAGTTCAATTTGTCTTCCTTCTGTTTCGTTCTCCCAAAAAGCAATTAGTTTTGAGTAGATAGTCGGAACGGCCATAAACAAAGTCATTTTTCCTTCAGAAAAACGATTCCAAACCGCTCTAGCATCAAACTTAATTAGGAACTCACATGTTGCCCCAACTGAAATTGCACACAATAGCTTATTGACTAACCCATGCGTGTGGTGCAAGGGTAAAACATGGAGAATATGATCCTCAACTGACCAGTGCCATGAATCAACTAGCGCCTGAATAGTAGCATTTAGACTTTGGTGAGTATGAAGAACCCCTTTAGGCTTGCCTGTCGTCCCGCTTGTGTATAGTATTAGCGAAGGATCTTGCGGAATAAGTTTTAGGTGTTGAGTATTAAGTTTTGCAGATTCAATGTCTAAAATAGAAACTATTCGGGGGGCCTTCAATTGAACAGCTTGACCCAAGAATTCTTCTCCGTGTACAACCATTTTTGACTGAGAATCGTCAATAGCATATTGCAATTCATCAACTGGATGAATCGTACAAAGCGGAACTGCAATGGCGCCTAATTTCCAAATAGCAAAAAGTGTAGCAACAAAATCAAATTCTGGAGATATTAAAAAGGCTATTCTGTCTCCTTTTTGCGTTCCTGTTTTCAATAAGTATTCAGCAATACCTTCTGATCGATTATTTAATGCCGCATATGAATATTTACCTCTGCAATCAATTATTGCCGTTTTATTTCGAAAATATTCAAGGTTTTGAAACACTAATTTCACAAAAGCAAAGTAACAGAATACTTTGATTAACTACTTTTATTCCGTGAAGAAATACTACTACCTCGTCCATTTACAATACCTTGGTTTTCGCTTTCATGGGTGGGCGAAACAATCAAACCTAAAAACCGTTCACCAGATGGTTGACAAAACACTTTCATTTGCTTTGAAACATAATAACTTCAAAACCTTTGGAGCAAGCAGAACCGATGCTCTTGTGTCTGCAAATCAATCTGCTTTTGAGCTGTTTATGAACCAGCCCATACCGAACAATTTTCTTGAACTTTTTAATAAAAACTTGCCGCAAGACATTCGTGGTCTAAAAGTGGAAGAGGTTAGCGAATCATTTAACATTATCCAAACTCCAAAGCTGAAAGAATATACTTACCTTTTCTCTTTTGGAGAAAAAGTACACCCTTTTTCTGCTTCAATGATTGCCTCATTTACATATGATTTAGATATTGAATTGATGAAGCAAGGTGCTGTTTTATTTCAAGGCAACCATAATTTCAAAAAATATTGCACACAACCCAAAAATAACACTCAATTCAATCGCGAAATTCTGGTTAGTAAAATACTAGAAAATGATATATACACTGCGAATTTCTTCCCAAAAAAAAGTTATGCGTACCATGTATGCAGCAAGGGTTTCATGCGAAACCAAATTAGACTTATGATGGGGCAGTTACTTTTACTGGGGCAGCAAAAAATTTCTATTCTTAAACTGCAAGAGTCATTGGAGTCGCCAGATAAATATCCTTTAGATTTTATTGCTCCACCCTCCGGTTTGATTCTGAATTCAGTAATTATCTAGTATTTCTGCTTGAAATTGGTCATTTTTCCTCTTTTTCGTTGATTTATTGCCTTTTTTATCCAAAAATCGATTTTTTCTGCTTTCAGCAAGAATAAAATATCTTTACCGCCATGTATTCAATAATTGATTTAGAGACAACGGGCTTTGGTGCAACAGGAAATAAAATAACCGATATTTCTGTTTTTGTTTACGATGGGAAAAAGGTGGTAAATGAATTTCACTCGCTTGTAAACCCTGAGTGTAAAATAAGTTATCGAATTACTCAGCTTACAGGCATTACTGACCAAATGGTAGCTAATGCGCCAAAGTTTTACGAAATAGCCAAAAAGATTGAAGAAATTACTAAAAGTACTGTATTTGTAGCACACAATGTAAATTTCGATTACGGTGTTATTCGAGGGGAGTTTACCTCTTTAGGGTTCGATTACAAACGGGAAAAACTATGTACGGTAAGGTTGTCACGAAAGTTAATTCCCGGGTTGCCTTCTTATTCACTTGGTAATTTATGCGGTGCTGTGAATATTATAATAGAGGGAAGGCACAGAGCATACGGTGATGCAAAAGCAACAGTTGAACTTTTTGGGATATTGGTCGGCTTAGATGTTGGCGGAACAGTTTTTATCGATAGTTTAAACATTCGTTCAAAAAAAGCAATACTCCCTCCTTTGTTACCTAGATCAGTGTTTGATGCACTTCCGTCTGCAACTGGAGTATACTATTTCCACAACCAGCATGGTAAAGTAATTTATGTTGGAAAGGCAAAAGATATTCGTCAGAGAGTTTTGAGTCACTTTAGAGATAAGGCGAAGAAAGAAGTTGAAATGTCTTCAGTTACTGCCAACGTTACCTTCGAAGAAACAGGTAATGAACTAATAGCTCTGTTAAAAGAATCGGCAGACATAAAGGACATATATCCTCAGTATAACAGAGCGCAAAAGAGAACCGGTGACACATTTGCTTTATTTAAATACGAAGACAACCAAGGGGTTCTGCATTTGGGATTTAACAGGCTTAAGCTAGTGCCCCAGCCAATAACGACTTTTCATACCCAGCGAGATGCAAGGGCCTTCTTAGAAAAGCTATGTGAAGACCATCTGCTGTGCCCAAAGTATTGCCATTTGCAAACCGCTGCTGAACGTTGTTTTCACTTTCAAATCAAGAAATGTAACGGTATTTGTTGTAAAAAAGAGTTGCCAGAATATTACAACTTAAGGGTAAAAGAGGCGTTAAGCACACTTGGCTCTGTTAGAGACAACATAGTTATTGAAGGGGCTGGAAGAACGCCAAACGAAAAGTCTGTTGTGATTATTAAAGATGGTGTTTATAAAGGATTTGGATTTGTTAATGCAAAAAAGAAAATTACACTAGAATCCCGTCTTGAAAAGGTTATTCTTCCTCAAAAAGACAATCGTGATATTCAAAGTATTTTGAGACGTTATTTTAGAGAGCAAGAATGCCTAAAAGTTTTAGAATGAACACAGCTCAGATATGAACTTCAATTGACAATCTCAATAAAATGGATCACTTTACTTAACCGCCTTAATTCACACAACCCTTAAAGCTAAACCTTTCCCGATAACGTACGCTGCAATCTGCACAGCATTGGTTGCAGCGCCTTTTCTAAGATTGTCAGAAACCACCCACATGTTTAATGTATTGGGTTGAGAAAAATCTCTTCTTATGCGACCAACAAAAACATCATCTTTACCTTTAGCATATAAAGGCATTGGGTATAGATTCACATCCGGGTTGTCTTGCACTTTTACCCCTGATGTTTTTGACAAAAGCTGGGTTACTTCGTCTAGATTAAATGCTTTTTTTAGCTCTACATTAATAGCCTCAGAATGACCTCCACTGACTGGCACACGAACTACTGTTGCTGTAATCGCAATATCTTCCTCTCCAAATATTTTTCTCGTTTCGTCCACTAATTTTTGCTCCTCTGTAGTGTACCCATCCTCTTGGAAATCTCCTCCATGAGGCAAACAATTCATATCTATTGGATATGGGTAGGCCATTTCACCTGATTTACCCGTCCGCTCGTTATTCATTTGCTCTATTGCCTTAACCCCTGTTCCGCTAACCGATTGATAGGTTGAAATGACCAGTCGTTTGATTCCGTAATGGACATGCAGCGGTAATAGAGCTAAAACCATCTGTATTGTACTACAGTTGGGGTTGGCGATAATTTTATCTTCTCCCGTGAGCTCTTCCGCATTTATTTCTGGAACAATCAATTTCTTGGTTTTATCCATTCGCCATGCAGAGGAATTATCAATAACAATAGCCCCAACTGCAGCAAATTTTGGAGCCCACTCACGAGATGTATTGCCGCCTGCTGAAAGTATTGCAATATCTGGTTGATCATTAACTGCATCATCCAATCCGATCACCTTATAGCTCTTGTTGTTGAATTGAATCTCCTTACCCACAGATCGTTCTGAAGCAACAAATAAGTATTCGTCAACCGCTAACTTTCGTTCAGCTAAAACTTGCAACATTACATTACCCACCATTCCCGTAGCTCCTACAACTGCTAATTTCATTCCTTTCGTGTTTACTTTTTACTTAGCAAGGTTCTAAATACAAATTATAATAATGCTTAGAATATATCCCGCTTATCGCTTTGATGTTTTTTAATTCAATGGAAACTTATACCAAAGCTATAAATATTTCATTTGCTTATCATTAGAAGATCAACTCACATAAAAGCTTAATAGCGAAAGGAGAAGTCACAATTGCTATGCACAGCATACTGCTATTAGAAAAAAAATAACACTTGCGTAAAACGAGGACCATGTTTTAATTAATTTTATAAGTAGATTCAATGATAATGTTCTTATCCAAAGACTGAACCACAGAGCAGTATTTTTCTAACGCCAAGCTAATCGCCCGACCTAATTTATTCTCCTCAACATCTCCTTGAATGGAAAAGTGAAAGCTAATAGCATTAAATGCTTTTGCAGGAGTATCGTCTCGTCTTCCTGTAACTAGAACCTGGACATCCGAGACGTTTTGCCTTTGCTTTTTCAGAATCAGCAGTAAATCAATGGAGGCACATCCTCCAGCCCCTGCTAGAACTAA
>CAJQPE010000094.1 GCA_905480125.1 uncultured Flavobacteriales bacterium
TTGACCTCCGTTTCGAGAAGATTCGATAACTTTTAATGTTGCTAAGGTGCTATTGTATAAAGTGTCATATGGAATCAAGGAATATCCATTTTTGATTCCTTCAATGAATAGATTTACCTCCTGCGCGTAACCTTTGTCTTGGCCGTTCAATTTTGTTTTTTGAACCTTTTTTCCAAATTTAGTTAGTGTGTGGAAATCCTCTATTTCATAAATAATTCCATTGGAAAAAATCTCTACATGCTCTTTTTCTATGGATGAATTACCGTTCGCGTAATATGTTATTGAGGCAATACTTCCGTTTTGAAAAGATAAATTGATACTCATAGTGTCATTCGTGTTATCGGCAGATTTCATAGAAAAGGCGGATACGCTAACGATGCTGCTATTGGCTAAAAAGGAGCAGTAATCGATGAAATGGCAAGCTTCGCCTATAACACGACCACCCCCAATTTTGGGGTTTTGTGTCCAATGAGAACTATCTAATTTACCAGCATTGATTCTGTAGTTAATTGAAATTGGCGAATCGTTTAGCTCGGCCCGCAGTTTTTTCGAAATAGCGGAAAATCTTCTGTTAAATCCAATAACTAAGGAACCCTTCGTTTGGTGATAGGCTTGATCGATTTCTAAAAGTTCTGTTTCAGAAAGACAAAGGGGCTTCTCAACGAAAACATGTTTGTCGTGCTTCAAGGCAGCTATAACAAATTCAGCGTGCGTATTGTGCCTAGTAAGAACTAAAACCGTGTTAATCTCTTCATTACTAAGCAAATCTGTTCCGGAAGAATATAAGTTAGGAATTTGATACTTATCGCCAATATTTTTTGCAGTTGCGGGTGATTTAGTGCTTAAGCCTAATAGATCAGCTTGCTGTTTAATATTGGGAAGAAGAAAATTTTGCGCGAAGTTACCAGCTCCAATTAACCCAATCTTTACTTCATTTAACCCAGTAAAGTCATTATTTACTTTAGTTGAAGATAGAGGTTTAGATAAATCGTATTTCAATAATATACCACAAGGATTTTCATGTTCTTTGAGAATTAGATCATATGCTTGTTTAGCCTCATTAAATTCAAACTCATGCGTAATTAAAGACTGGATGTCCAGTTTGCTTGATTCGAGAAGATTAAGAAACGCTTGCATATTTCTATTTTCTGTCCATCGAACATATGCGTACGGATAATCTACTCCAAGATTTTCGTAATTAGCGTCATATCGTCCTGGGCCATAAGAGGAAGACATCTTTAATTCTAATTCTTTTTTGAAGTAATTAGGGCGAGAGAAATTGGTGGAACTTGCGCCAACCATTACTACAACACCTTTTTTCCGTGTAATTTCTCCAGCCAATTCAACTGGATCGTTAGAATTAGTTCCAGCGCAAATTAAGACGGCATCAACGCCCTGTCCAGAAGTTAATTCTTTAGTGGAATTAATTAAAGTCTCGTCAGATCGGTTGAAGATTTGTTTGTGACCAATCTTTTTTGCTAGCTTTAATTGATCTTCATTTATGTCAATGCCAATAGCTGAAATTCCTCCGGCCTCAAGTAATTGCATTGATAATTGTCCTATTAGGCCCAAGCCAATTACAGCGCAAGTTTCTCCAATTTTTATATCAGCCTGTCTAATCCCTTGAAGGGCTATTGAACCTATCGTAGTAAAACAGCCATGTTGAAGGGCAGTCTTGTCTCCAATTTTTGCACAAAGATTTTGTGGTACTGAAACTATTTCCCCATGGTTTGCTGAATTACCTCCACAAGAGACTTTATCTCCAACTTTAAATTTTGTAATTTCATTGCCAACAGCGATTACTTCACCGGCACAGCTATAACCTAGTGGTGATGGCGCAGTGAGTTTATTTATTACCAGGTTGTAAGTCTTTAATACTCCATGGGTTTTAGCACTATCGATAACTTTCTTAACCTGTTCTTGCCTTGATTTAGCTTTAGCAATATAACCCGCCCTGGCGTCTTTAACGGTTCTCCCTTCAGTTCCCACGCTGATAGCCGAGTAATGATTTCTAACTAAAACGGAACATGAATCTAGTGCTGGAAAAGGTACTTCAACGAGTTCCATTTTGCCATCTTTTAGATTTTGAATAAGCAGATTCATCTTATATAAATTCTGAAAAATCTAATTTACAAGAAGACTTTTTACTTTTATACAAGTCTACAAAAGACATATAAATAAAAGTAGAAAAAATGAGATCTTTTTTAGTATAATCAGAAGATGAGTTGCTTAAAATTTGACTTTTAAATACTTGATTCATTTTTTCATGTCCCTTTTTTCTTTTTAAGGATAAGTATTTTTTCGATTTTCCTTCTCGCCATACTTTCATTTCGAGATAGTCATTTATAGTTACGTCAAGTTTTTTAGATTTGATGGTAATATATTCTTGAACTCCATGTGTACCATTTCCCTTATCTGTTGGGATTAAATTTACCAAGCTGCCATCACTAAAATGGATTGTAAAAATTGAGTTGTCGATTCCTTCAATTTCATTTTTTGCAATTGAAATTCTAGATGGAGTAGATTCTAACCAATAAATAGATAAGTCAATCCAATGGCTTAAATTTCCTGCAATACGTGTTCCTTGATTTGGTGCTTGGTACCAGTGTTCATTGGTTATTTGCACTTCATGTATAATCATATTGATGGTGCATGATTCGTTTACGGTTGTTAAAACAGTTTTGATCTTTTGATTCCATTTTGCATATCTACGATGATATCCAATAAATATTTTTAGAGGATCAAATGCTTCTGCAAGCGTTTTGAGGTCACTTTTTGTTATGCAGGGGGGTTTTTCAATTATCACTTTACTATTGGGCACAGTGCTAAGAAATTCAATTGCTTGCGCAGTGTGATAGGAATGGTAGGACGCAATAATTCCAAGGTTGAGTTTGTTAGATAAGTTAAGAGTCTTTATTTGAGCAAAGTCATTAGATCTTAATTCAAATTGGGAATAATACTTACTAGTTAATATGTTATAATTAAAATCTATCGCTGCTTTTTTATTAAATTCTTTAAAAACAGGTAAAACTTCGGTCAAAACGTATCCACCGCAACCTATGCACAAGAGATTTGGTTTGTCTGTTTTAATGGCAATTTTGTTAAGTGTAATTGGTGAAAAATTATCATTATCGATTTGATGAGTAACTTCAGAAAAGCCCAAAAAAGGATTGTATTTCATTTCCTGTTCACGCTTTTTTACAGGGTGAAACTCACTTTTTTCGTGACAATTAAAATAAAATATTGGTTGATTTTCTGAATATTGTAGACCATTATAGTAGCAGTTGTCTATTGTCGATTTGACAATAACGTAAACAAAATTATCCTGTGTTTTGTCGGTAAATTTTTTCGATTTAATTTTTCTAAGCATTCTAGAAATGCCTTCTCTAAAAAGAAAAAAGAATATTTTATTAACAATATTTTGGTAACGAAACTCTTTAGTATTAAATTTAACCGGGGTCAATTCGATTATCTCACAGTCTACTTGTTTTATACTTATTAAGTCTTTATAATCAAGTGATTTCATTTATAGCAAAGGTGCGAAATCAATTAGTTGAATTCAAAATTAATTTGAAACAATAATCTAAGTTGTTTACCATGTTTTGTTCTCGAAATAATTTCTGGTATTGTTTTTCACCTTTAGAACCCATCTGCAACGCTTTTTTTCGATTGTGATAAAGGTGCTCAATTGACGATACGAGGTCATCTTTAATTGATTTTAAAATGATTCCATTTTCCCCATCTATTACGGATTCAATAATAGCACCTTGATCTGTTGTTATTATGGGAAGTCCAGCAGCCATAGCCTCAATGATAACCCATGGATGACCTTCTGGCTCAATTGGTGTAAAGATAAAAATGTCAGATTTTGAGAATATTGTGTCCTTTTGTAATCCTGATTGTTCGGTTAATATTTCAATATTCAAAGAATTCTCATTGATGTATGATTTGCATAGTTCTTCATAATCATTATCTAGCCAGTTTCCGACAGCTGTGAAAGCTAAATTTAAAGATTTGTATTTGGGAGAATTAATCGCCTTTAGGATTTCGAAAAAGCCTTTCCCTTCGACAAAATTACCAAAGTATAATAGCCTCAAATATTCTATTTGCTCTTCTTTTTGTATGGTTGAACAGTCTTTTCCATTAGGAACAACAAATATTTGGTTGTTATGAAAATAATCAGAAAACAGGTATTTGAGGTTATTACCAAGCACTATCACACCACAGCAAGTCGAAAGAGTTTTTTTAATAAAATACTGAGTTAGTGTATCTGAAGATCTAGCCCAATTCAAAAAATTACTTCCTCTGAGTTGGATTATTGTTTTTGTTCTAAAACTTGCTGATATCCAAATGAAAATAGCATCCTTAATGAACCCAATAGTGGTTTGACTAATAGGAATAAGAGTTATGTCCGGACGATGATAGATTAGCTTAGTCGCAAGCCCTGCATAGTTACTGATATTTTTGGTGAGCTTAAATAGATTAAATTTCCCAAGTTGCTTAAGATTCGAGTACGCTTTTGTAGTCTGATGGATAAGTAAATATTTTTTGCTTAGGGTTGACTTGAGGATTATTTCCGTAGCGAGAGATGGGCCCATGTATGGGGGAGGCAGCTTGCCTAGGATTAATACTTTAGGCTTTATCATTATTCTGAATCTTAATCGAACAAAATGCAAATACGGATAGTGTTATGTATAATATTGGAGCATAAAAAGTTGGGTTTACAGTAACTGAATATAAACATAAAGTAAGTAATGTAGACATTATGAGAAACTGACAGGCAAGAGAATAATATTTTATACGAGCATAAATTGAGCTTAAAAAGCTCATGTATAATATTATCCCGACATAACCGCTAAAACACATAATTCTAATAAAATCATTGTGAGATCCAGAGCCAATAAAATGGTAGGCATATTGAAAATTTAAGGGCATTCCAAACAATTGTGCATATATAGGTAGTGATGTAAATTCCTCTATCATCCATTTCCATCGACCAATCCGACCATGAAAAAGTCTTTCAGCAGATTTCTCACCTGCATAAACTTGCATATCAACCGAAATTACTCGCTCAAAATCATCAGAGATGAATTCAGTGCCAAACAATGCTGCTGCAACTATTCCAAATAGCACTGCACCAATTGTAGATATTTTGTTAGTTTTCGAATTGAAGAAAAACAAGATAATTAATATGAACCCAAAAATGATATAACTCGCAGCGTGATTGATTTTGGGTAAAACTAAAGCTCCCATTATTAATGCAAATATGACTAACTTATTTTTATAAACAAACGACTTTTTTTTTGAACTTTTTAGACTAAAGTAGCCAGTTATAACAAGACAAAAAGTTAAATAAAACGAATAATTGAGTACGTCTCCAAATAAACCTTGAATCCTTTCAAGACCTCTGCTTTGTTCTAATCGAATTGGGTTTATTAATATTTCAAATAAAAAAGTTCCTATTACAAAAATGGAGGAATAAATAAAAGTTTGAAGGATTCCAATTAAGTCTCTTTCTGATTCAATAAAAACACGACAAAAGAAATACAGAAAAACGGGAATAGTAAGTTTCAAGAAAAATCGAAAAAACTCTAGACTAAAACCATCATAGATGCAAACTGAAAAGGCAGAGATTATAGCAATCCAAGACCATAATTTAAAAAGACGATCGATTGTTGTATCTAATTTCACTTTACGAAACCTCAATAATGCTGCAGCACAAAATATTGGAGTTAAAATACCAACGATATATAGAGGTGATAAAAATGGAGAAACCTCCTTTAAGTTATAAAAACTGTCAAGAATTGGTCTAATTAAAACTAATAATGGAAACCATCTCAGTATCCAAGGCAATTCATTTAACCAATTTTTCCATTCAGCGAATTTCATATTCTGTTAAGCACGTTAATAAATGAGTTCGCTGAAATATCTATTGTAGCTTTTGATTTAACTGTTTTTCGCGCATTTGACCCCATCTTCTTTGCTAGAAAAGGGTCGGTTAACAATTTTATGATTGTACTTGCTAAAAGCGCTGTGTCATCAAAATCAATAATGAATCCATTATGACCGTCTTTAATTAAGTCAAGAGTAGAACCTGCTTTTTTTGAAGCAATTATTGGGGCCTCGCAGGCCATAGCCTCATTTAATACTAGGCCCCAAATATCGAAATCGGTTTGGAACAAAAAACAATCGGACTTATAGATTATTGATGAAATCTGTTTAATCTGCAGGTGTCCATGAAAATTTACCTGGTCATTTAATTTGTTTTTTTTAACGAAATTTTCAAGTCTTGATTGTTCGGAGCCCGTTCCAACAATGTCCAAAACAAAGTTTATTTTTTTTGTTTTAAGTAGAACTAACGCACGAATAATGGCCATCACATTTTTTCTAGGTAAAAGATTTCCAACGTAAGTGAGATGTTTGGTTGGGGATTCTATTTTTTCTATTTGCTGAGAAATAAAATAGCCAATATCAACAGTGTTTATCGCAATTTCTATGTTGTTATTCGCTCCTAATGACTCTAGAATTTGTTTGGCCAGGCTGCTATAGGCAAGATATCCAGCAGCATTTTTAATGTATTTTTTGGCTAGTATTCTCTTAATAGGAGATTTAGGTAGGGTAATAGCTCCAGCCCAAATCACATACTTTGTACCGATGAGCATATTAAGTATCCACAGCTTCAATGTAGCGACAGAAAATCCAGGAACGATAATAACGTTAGGTTTTTCTCTAAGGATTATCCTGATAAGTCCTTGATACAAAAAACGAGTTCTCTCTGAGTTTTGACTGCCGATATTTTTTGCCCCTAGAAAGGAATGCTGAAATTTAAAATCTTCGGAAGAGGTGTTCCAATTTCGAAATCCAATTTTTTCAGCACCAAAAACCACTTTTAATTGCACTTGTTTAGCTCTCAGTTTTTCTCCAATGGAATTGAATAGGGGAGTCCTGTATGGTGTGGGGATGTTAGTAACTATGGTAATGGAGGTGTTCACTTTTTTGCTAAATGGAAACATCAAATTTATTAAACCATTTTATAACGGAAATCATTCTCCAATATTCGGTGAGTTTTGAACTGTTTCCTTTGAAATCAAGATCAGTAAATGTTAGAAGCGTTTGTTTATCCAATATGTCAGGAATATCACAACTGTTAAGGTATTGATTGAGTTCTGCACTTAACTCATTTTTCCAGTTTTGTTGTGGTGTTAAAAATCCCATTTTATCTTTTCTCCAAACCACTCGACTAGGAAGTTTGTCTACATTAATTCTACGTAGAATTGATTTTGTCCATCCGCCTTTTATTTTCTCATCTACAGGCAAGGCGAGGCAAGTTTCAACAAGTTTGTGATCTAAAAATGGAACCCTAGATTCTATGGAATGAGCCATAGAGCTCCTATCCTCGTATCTTAATAAATCTTGAAGTCCGTAAGTAACGCTTTTAACAGAAAGTCCAGTATAAGTGGTGTCCGTTCGGTTTAAGTCAGCAATTTGTTGAGCAACTGATTTGGCCGAATTCGTTAGGCATTGATAGCTTATTTTTTGTGGTGAACGGAATTTACCTTGTATACCCGAAGGTAAATGGTAGTAGAGTGCTCTTAATAAAGCATTATCAATGTTGGGTGTGAAGTTCTGCTTCAATAAACTTCGTTGTTTTAAGAACTTTAAGAACTGAAACCTTTTGCTAAGGCTGAGGAGGTAAATCCCAGCAAAATTATAATAACCTCCTAAAACTTCATCTGCACCTTGCCCATTAAGTAGCACTTTTATGTTGTTCTCTTTCGCTAACTTCATTACTTCCCATTGAGCATACATGGAAGATGAGTGAATTGGAAGATCTTGATGCCATGTAAGAGCATCAAAAGATTCCCAAAGACCTTTTGCTGAAGGAAAAGTGTAATGTCCATTGACGTTTTTTCGGGAATCGACTACTTCTTTTGCGTAGTTTGATTCGTCAAAAATTGGGTTATCAAAAGAGGAGGTAAACGTTTTAATATTGCTTTGATTTAACTGTTCTGATAAAAGTCTTATCAAGGCGCTAGAATCTAATCCCCCACTCAGACAGGAGCCGATTTGGACATCGGAAATGGAATGTAATCTAACAGATTCAGATAGGGCATTTTCAAATGATTCAACAGGATCTGTGATCGAAATGTTGTTTTCATTTAACTCGTAGTACTTATTAATATTGAAAGTAGAGGAGGACAAATCTAATATTAAGTTTTCTCCCTGGCCTAGCTCTTGAATATTTTCAAATAACCCAGCCTTGCGCTCGTTTGCTCCATAAACAAGATATTGAGTGACGTTATGCAAATTAGCTTGCGCCGAAACTTGAGGGAGAGAAAGAAGTCCTTTAATTTCGGAACAAAATGAGAATTGAGAACCATTATTAGAATAATAAAGGGGCTTAATTCCAAATCGATCTCTAGACAAAAAAAGTTTCATTGATTTTAGATCGATAATCGCAAACGCCCACATGCCTCGAAATTTATTGACACAGGAAATTCCCCATTGAGAGTACGATTTTAGTATAACCTCTGTATCACCCTGGGAGTTAAATTGGTGCCCTAAATTTTCTAATTCGGACTTAATTTCTTTGAAATTGTAAATTTCACCATTGTAGGTTAGCGCAAGTTTGTTATCATTTGATACCATCGGTTGATGGCTAGCAGGGGAGAGGTCTAATATTGATAATCTACGATGTAATAATCCAAGATGAAAGGAGTTAAATGCAGCGGCATTAATATCTTGGTTATTTACTTTAGAGTCTCTTCCAGAAAATTGAGAAATGTCTTTGGATGCTATATTGACTAACGAATACCCCTCGTCATCAGGGCCACGATGCCTAATTGTATCAGACATTTTATTAATGCATGACAAATGCTCTGCGTTGTCGCTAATTATTCCTCCTATGCCGCACATATTATTCTTTTCTTTTTAAGAAATAGATACCATCAGAACCTAAGCGTTGATTTCTAGGAGAATCAATCGATCCAAATATGTTTCTAATAATAGAATACTTCAAACCATTACTTAACAAAGAGCCTATGCCTATAAATGATTGATTATAATGGAACGAACTAAGCACTTCTAAATTGGCCTTCTTGAACCATGTAAGAAGCTGAAATTCTGTCGTTTTGTTAAACGAGTATTGATATTTGTCTTTTCTTAGAAATCTGCTAAGCCTCAAGTAAGCACTAATTAACTTGTAATACCAATGACCAGAATCTGTATTTTGAATTACCAATATTCCATTCTTAGAAACTAAGCTGGCTATGCGGTGGAAAGTTTTTTCTGGATCGTTTACATGAGATAATAGTCCAAGGCTAATAGTTAGCTCAAATTGGGTATCTTCAATACAATTAGAGTCAATAGAATCGTTGATGAAAGTCACTTTAGTTTTCTGCTCAGGCGTTAAACTATCCTTTGCTATGTCAAGCATGTTGGATGAAATATCGAGTAAAGTTAGAGCCCGAATATTGTCTAATAAACTAATTGAAATGGAACCATCCCCACAACCAATATCTAATGCGGTTTCAAATTGGTCTGTATTAAGAGAACTATTGATAGTTTCTTTTCTAATAATTATGCCGTAATCAGATTCAAGATAGAGGGAAGTTTTATCAAAAAATTCTTTAGCCTTATGTTCTTTATTCATTCGCTACTACGTATTGAACTCAAATATATAGAAGAAAATTTTGAAGCCATTTTGTTTATGGTAAAGTTATTAAGATAGGAGAGTTGTGAATCGCTATTTTTAGTTAAATCACTTCTGTTTTCATAAAAGTAATCAAGCTTACGTGCGAGGTCTTCAGTATCGAGACATATATTTTCTGTAGCTATGCCATTTATTATCTCTATTAATCCGCCTCCATCTGGAAACACTAATACTGGTTTTCCGGTTGCTAGACATTCAAGAGCAACAATTCCAAACGGTTCACTACGCGAGGGCACAACATGAATATTTACTGATTGCTGCAGTCTTTCTATATTTGGATCATAACCAGTAAACTGAACTAGGCTAGTAATACCTAGTTCTTCAGTTTGAGATTGTAAGGTGCTAAGCAGCGGACCATCACCAGCTATTATCAATTTACAACTGTTTTTATTGGTCATCAGGCTTAATGCCTTAATAACACGATCAAACCTCTTAAAGCTAACCAATCTGCCATAAGCTCCAATTATGAAAATACCATTTAAATTACCTTGTGATATACTTCGTGGAGCTAAGACTCCATTTGCAATAATTATTTCATGTTTAGGTTTGAGTTGCAATATTCTATGAGATTCAGCCTTTGTAAATGCCGAATTATATGTAATTGATTCGACATAAGAATTGATGAAAACAGACTGAAATTTAAGATTAATTTTTTCGAAGAATCTTAAACTTCGCTCTAAACCTAGATTACCGTGTTCGGTATAAATTATTGGTGTTTTACTTCTAGCAGCACAATAAGCAATTAAAGGATTGAAGTCATGAATATGAATAATGTCAAATTGTCTAAAAAGTTTGATAATCTTACTAATTATCCGAATCGAGACATGCCTGCCGGATTTCAATTTAGCTTCATGGAAACTGATTTTTTTTAAATGCTCTTGAGAAAGCAGCTCTCCAGAACTTTTTCCGAGAAGTAATTCAGACCGGAAATCATTTTCGTTTTGCCAATTTATCAAATCGATAACAATTTTAGAAATGCCCCCAAATTGTGCTGACCAGGTGAAATGAATAATTTTCACAACCTGTATTTTATAAATCTGATTGGATTGCCTACGTATATGCCATAGGCAAGGAGTTCGTCTGATGCTCTAACATATGATTTCGCACCAATAACTACGCCTTTTGATATTGAAGCCCCATTTTCAACAAATGAACCAGCCCCAATCCAAACGTCATCGCTAATGTTAGTAGCGTTGTGTATTGTGCCTCCAATAGTAACGTTCTCCGCAATAAGTACATCGTTTCCAATTTTAGCAGGACCGTAAATACGCACATTATGTGTTAAATCTACCCAATTTTGAACTTCGATATTTCCTAATTTGAGGTCGAAAACAATATGTCGCCCAATATTTACACTATTACCGAGTGTTAATCGATTTACATTTGATGCAATTAGGGTGGGTGACTTGAGTACCTTTAAATTATCACCAGCAAAAGATTTGACATGCTCTAGTTTTTTCTTGAACATTAATCCTCGTAAGTTTGTCATGGTATTTCGAGTTCCTTCGATCAAGTATATAAGCAACTTTATCATTAGAGAATAATACGCTCTACGAATTTTTTCAAATAGCATTTTACTCCTCTGTAAATCA
This sequence comes from uncultured Flavobacteriales bacterium, assembly GCA_905480125.1. GTDB lineage: Bacteria > Bacteroidota > Bacteroidia > Flavobacteriales_G > NORP312 > NORP312. The sequence continues at coordinate 11,305 of CAJQPE010000094.1, forward strand.
TTTTATATTGATGCCCTGTATTGTATTTTTTTAAGATTTTATACCCCTCTACATTACTATAGCATGAACCACTTGCCCCACCGGAGTAGAACCGAGTGATTGTGCGATTAATATAATGAAATTTCTCTTTTGCGATAAAGCATCGCAAAAGAAATTCGTAATCGGATGAAATATGATAGGTCTCGTCAAAATTACCTAGCCTATCGTAAACTGATTTCTGAACGAAACAAGAGGTATGGTTAATTGCTGCCTGCTGAGGTAGCTTATTTAGCTCAGGTTTTAAAACAATAGGTTTACCATTGGATTTTATCAGTTCAACATTTGCATGATATATATTAGCACCAAATGTTCTATGCTCAGCCAGAATCCATTCTAATGAGTTCGGAAAATACTGATCATCACTATTTAATATTCCAATTAATTCGCCATTAGCAAGTGCTATCCCCTTATTCATTGCATTATAAATGCCCGAATCGGGCTCCGAAATGAGCACGTTAAAATTAGCTTTATATTTGGTTAAAACATCTAATGTTCCGTCTGTCGATCCCCCATCAATAACAATATATTCAACTGTGTCTTTAAGTTGGGGTAGAACACTTAAAATTGATCGTTCGATGTGTTCTACACCATTTTTAACTACAGTTATAATAGAGATCTTAGGTAAACCGGACATTCTACAAAAATTATTTGCTACATTCAATGATGAGACCTTCTCGTGTATCAATTATCGCAACATCAGGAAGATCGCCTTCTCTATATTTGCATTCTCTTAAATTTATAAAACCTATATCGTTTAGCACTTCTGACAACCTTTTATAATCGTACATGTAACGATGGTCAGAATATACGGAGTTAAAGCCTACTGTATCGGAAGTAATAAACTGCTGAATGTCGTCAGAGTTTTTGGTTTTGTATTTTTCGATTGCCTCCTGCATACAGTCTATTTCATATTCAATACTTGGTACGCAAATTCTCATAGTTCCTCCACGGGCAAGAACCCTATAGCATTGTTCCAGCAATTTTTTAGCATCAGCCCTAAAAAGATGTTCTAAAAAATGTGATGAATAAATATTAGGGATAGAGTTGTCCTTAAATGGTAATCCATATTTCAATTCATGATGAACAAGTTGAATACTTTTGGATAATTTGTAGTACTCGTCAAATGTATAATTGGTTACCATCTTTTGACCGCTAAAAAATAATTTGTACATCCCTTTGGGAATTTTGTGAATGAGGTAATGGGTGAAACCTCCATCTACGCCAAGCCAGTTACTTGGGTTATGAATGCCACAGCCAATATTGATTCCACTTAAAGTGCTTGGGAAATCGTAAATCTTGTTTCTTTTGCGTTTAAGCACGAAAGGATTGATTAACTCCCATCCGATAATTTTTATTAAATCGTTGATTTTCATTTTTATTCTTTTGTAGCTTCTTTAATAATATTGAGAATTTGTAACGAAGAAGTTCCATCTCCAAAAGGATTTGACTGTGCAAGTTTTTTCTTGTCTTGCTCTGTCATAGATAAAAAATGATTTGCTTTACTTACAATGGTTTCACTGTTTGACCCTACCAGGGCTCCCCATCCTGACTCAATAAGTTCCATCCTTTCAGTCTCTTCTCTCGTTACTAAAGTGAAAACACCAAGTGATGCAGCTTCTTCTTGAATCCCGCCAGAATCTGTTATTATTAATGCTGAAATACTTATTAACCATACAAACTGCTCGTAATCTACTGGAGGCGTTAGTACAATGTTTTTGTGTTTTTTTAGAAGGTCACTAACCACGTTCTTTACATTTGGATTTGGATGAACAGGATAAATAATTTGAATATTTTCATCTTCTGCGATTGACCCTAGCGCACTGCAAATGTTTTTGATTGGGTTACCAAAATTTTCTCTTCTATGAGCTGTTACAAGAACAATTTTTTTGGACAGATCTAGTTCAGGGATATCTTGTTGGGTCCCCTTGTTAGGCACGGCACTACTCTTGGTAGTCAGCATTCGCAACGAATCAACAACTGTATTACCAACAACATGAATGTTCTTAACGTAATTTTCTCGTTGAAGATTAGAAGCAGCCTTTGGTGTAGGGCAAAAATGATAGGTTGCTAGATTTGATATCATTTTTCGATTAGCCTCTTCAGGAAATGGAGAATAAATATTATCTGACCGAAGTCCTGCTTCCACATGTGCTACTTCTATATTATTGTAGAATCCAACTAATGCTCCGCAATACGCTGTTGTTGTGTCTCCTTGCACGAATAATATATTTGGTTTTGTGGCTTGGACAACCTGATCAAGCTCTCGAATACATTCGCTAGTGATTTTTGCTAAACTCTGATTAGGAGTCATTAATTCGAGTGAGATGTCTACATCGATATTTAGGCTGGATAAAGTACTCGACAGAAGAGTCGAATGCTGTCCTGTTGAACATACTAGTGTTTGGAAATGACTAGACTTCTTAAAATGTTCTATAACCGGATAGAGTTTGATGGCTTCAGGCCGCGTGCCTAATATAAATAGTACGTTTTTCAAGTGTTTAAATTAATTGATTTTTCAACTATGTGACCCCATGCTTTTTCCCAATTAGCAATGTTATAGACTTGAGTAGTAGCCTCGTATTGTTTTTCTGAATATTTGTTCCAATTATTCTTAATTTCAACCATCTGGTCTGAAATGCTTGTAGGTGTATAGTCTGCTTTTAATGTCGGCAGATCTCTTAATCCTCCAGCATTGGTAGAAATGGTAGGTGTTTTACATGCCATCGACTCAAGAGCACTTAGTGAGGTCCCTTCAATTGCGATGGTTGGAATAATACTCATTAAGGATTCGCGATACAATTCTTGCATCTTATCATGATGAATCGTTCCAGCGAAACTTACGGAACTCCCCAAATTGTTATTAGAGATTAGATCGGTGCATTTTACATAATACGGATCGTTTAAGTCGTAAATTCCAGCGATTATCATGGTAAAGTCCACATTGGTTTTAGCAAAAATACTGTACGCTTCAATTGCTAAATGGATTCCTCTATCCTCTCTCACATTTCGAGGTACTAAAATTTGATTTTTCCTGACGCAATTTGTTGGAAAGAAATCATTTTGGTTTATACAGTTTGGTATAAACCAAATATTTTGAGAAACTTCCGTGAAAAATGAGGTTTGTGATTTGACTTTAACCCCAATTTTTTCTAGAAAGTGGGTGTCATTTGCCACAATAATAGGTCGATTCTCATTTGATACAAGTTCCATTGCCGCTTTTTGCCTTGCTTTGTCAATGATAGTTTCCGGTGGCTCGTGCCAATCGGTACCATGTGAAAGAACTATTACGTTTTTATGTTCAATAATCGCCTTATAATGAATGGGGTAGTGGCAAATTATGACGTCATGTCGGTTCAGCTCGTTTTTGCGAAACTTAAGTAAGAAATTTGTTAGTAACCACGGATTAACAAGACGATTAATATGTGGGATAAATGGCAACATGATAACATTGGAAGGTAAGTCTTTGTTTCTAGTATATGGTTGAATAACAAATGGAGCATGGCCAGCATCGGCTAGTATTTCATTCAAACTTTGGATATACGTCTCTTGTCCACCAATAATGGGCCAATAACAGGCAGTTAAGTTTAATATTTTTAATTTCTTTTCGATCTAGATTATTTTTTTTGAATTACTGGAATACCTTGATATGCCCTGTTTTTAATCAACATTGAGGATTCTAGTACTACCGACTCTTTGAGTATTGAAACTCCTTCTGGTATTGAACTACCGCGGAGAATACATGAATCATCACCAATATTGACAAATGAGCGAATATTAACTGGAGAGAAATTCCAGCCTTGTTCTCTTATTAGGGCATCTTTGGAATTGTTATGGCTATCGTCTCTAATTGTAACATTTTTTCCAACTGATATTCCATTTTCTAAGACTACTGATCTGCCAGAACAAATGACAATGTTTTCGCGAAAAATGCAATTGTCACCTATAATTATTTCCCCTTTGGGGAGAGGCTCAAAGTGAATTTCTTTACCAATTTGAACGTTAGAACCAATCACTAAATTTCCTATTGGTATTCTTCTAAACGAAGGCCAATGGCTGCAAATTAAATTTTCACCAATTTCGCAACCGAGAGCTTGTAAAAAGATTTTTATAAGTTTTCCTCGAAATCGATTGGATATTGTATCGGCTATTGGAAAGCTCATTCCTTAATTTTACTGAAGTATTCTGTTTCTTCCAAAGAGAACGAATTAAAAATCTCTGGTTTGTTTTTAGGAAATAAGATTAGGTCGAAATAGTAAATTGGGCAATTTTTGAAGCCAATGTATTTGTAAAGTTGTTCAATTAGCTGAATATTCTCTAGATTGGATGAAAGTAAGAAATGTCCATAATTGTCATAAACCATTAAGGGGCCATAATTATCCTTTAACTTAGCCAGTTCTTCAATTCCATTAACTTTTCGGTCTACTAAAAGTTTTTTATCAAATTCAATGTAGAGAATAGGAGTCGTTTTTTGAAGTAATTTTTTCGCCCCGTTAATTATTTCGAAGTCGTAACCATCGGTGTCAATTTTAAGAAGACCTATGTTTTTAGTAGCAATGTCTACATCCATTATACTGTCTAATGTTTTTGTCTGTATCTTGTTGTTCACAATGCCATTTTTATTGTATGGGTTGTGCGAATCACCGAGGAGATTCATATGATTCGTTTGATCAGTATTTCCACTGCCTAAATAAGCCTGAATTGGAACTATGTTGCCTATTTTTTTGGCATTATTGATCAACATTTGATAGAAAAAAGGATCGGCTTCAATTGAATAAATTTTATTCTCTATTTTTTGTCGAACAAGTGCTGCGGTATCACCAATATAAGCTCCAACATCGATAATCTCAAATTGAGGATTGGTTCTATTAATGAAATTTGATAATCTGGGAAGTGTTGACTCGTAGTGTATAAATTGCTCTAAGAAGCTCGGCAGCAGGCTACCTTTGTTGATTTGTAATTCAAAACCACCTATAATTGTAGTAATAATTTTGTTTGAAGCCTTAATTCTCTTTGTTCTAATTAGTTTAATCCCAAACAGTGAAAGAAATTTATTTGCTAAATTCATTTATTTGGATTTTTTCCGACAGTCTTAAGTACAGTCCCGTAAAAATGAGGCCAGTGATTTGAAAGGTAATTGCTAATAGAATGGGTAAATTTCAATTTGCTTTTATACGTCTGTAGTAATCTTCTGTATTTTCTGCCTTGGTAATTTGAATATTCTACATCTACAATTAGTCCTCTATCATTACCAAACTGACAATTATCAGGCATCATGTGTGCAGTTAACGATTTTCTAGAGTATTTAGAGTTTATAGTTGCACTAGCTCCATGAATTAATCCTGAATTCCAGATGATTACATCACCTTTTTTCATTGCTGGAGTAACAATCAAATCTTTGTTTTCTTCTACGAATCTTTCGACCATGTTTTTGTACTTTACATCTGATATTTTTTCATCTGATTTGTAGGGTAAAGATTTATTGTGGGTAGTTGGAAGCACAAAAAACTGTCCGGCTTCGGGATTAATGTCTTCAAGTGCAATCCACACACCTACCAAGTGACCTTTCGGGACGGAATCTAAATAATACCAGTCTTGATGTGGTCTTGTGGCGGTGTTTTTATCGAACAGCATTGACTGCATCAAATTAAAGTTTTTGTCCCCTGTTAGACTTTCTAGTGTCTGTGTTAAATTATTGTGAAAATATATTTTTCTCAAGGCATTAACAAGTTTGCTATGCTTTTCTCCTTGGAAATCGTGTGGATCTAGAAATGATTGATTGCAATAACCAAATTGATTGAGACTATTTTTTTCCCATTTTTGAGTGCTTTGCCGAAAATAATGATCAGTTGAGGGTAATAATACGGTATTATATTCGGTCATTAAACTATCTATGAGTTCGGCAGGAATCAACGATTTGGAATGCTTGTAACCTGCTTGCGAATATGCTTCTTTCTCGGTCAACTATTAGTTTTTTGAAAGTTCGTGCGAAATTAACATATTATCAGTTTTAGATTACATTTGGACGTTTATTAATTACATATGATTACAAATGGTGCTATTGAAAAGGTTAGCTAAACATTCTATTTACTCAATTAAATTTTTGTTTGAGAAAATGCTTATAAAAATAGTCGGGCTGTGTGGCTATAATCTAAGCAAGAAAGAGGATTTTTATTCACCCATGACAGGTAAAGAATCCTTATTGGCAGAAGTTAAGAGATGGGATAAGCCCAGCTTAATGAGAGGTGTTTTGCTTGATGAAATGAAAATTAAATCACGTTTTGCTGAGCTGAATAGTTTATATGGAATGGAGTTTATGAAATTGCCTTCGTACGAGGATCACAAGAACCTTGGATATGGTCATGGATATACGGCCACCGATGCTTTGACATCATACTTTATTATCAGAGATGTCAAGCCCAAACAAATGATTGAGGTGGGCAGTGGTTTAAGCACATATTATTCCCATTTAGCAATTGAGAAAAATAAGGAGGAAGGGACGGATTGTCTTCTTACATGTATTGAGCCTTATCCTTATCCTAAACTGAGTTCAATTCCAGGAATAAACCTAGTAGTAGATGAAGTTCAAAATGTTGCCTTACAGAAATTTGAACAGTTAAATTCTGGCGATATTTTGTTTATTGACTCTTCTCACATTCTAAGAATAGATGGTGACGTTCCTTTTTTGTTTCTAGAAGTGCTACCGAGCTTAAAAAAAGGTGTTCATGTTCATATTCATGACGTGCATTTTCCATATAATACTCCGTATCCTTCTAGCGAATGGGTATTTAACAAAAGGCTAAACTTTCCTTGCCTCTGGAATGAAGCAATGTTGCTTCAGGCTTTTCTGACGTATAACGATTCGTTTGAAGTACAGATGTCATTGCCATACTTAAGGCATCTAGATGAACAATTTCTAGTCAACGTAATTGATGGGTATCAAAATGTGCAAGAAGAACCAAATACTTTTAGCTCAATTTGGTTAGAACGAACAAACTAACTATACCAAATTCCTTTGGCACGTTTATTTACCAATTTTTTGTATTGAATTGGCAGCAGTGCGCATGCTGGAATAATTATTAGAACAGTTGCTAATATAACGCCAGAGGATTGCAGTGATGTTATTTTAGCTAAATAAATTGATAACGGAATATTTACTATAGCTTCAAACAGTCCGATTATAATTTGAAGTTTTATTTTACCTACTGCATTTATTAAGTTAGTGAAAATTTGGAGCCAACTTGTCATCAAAGCAAATATCAACATCATCAGTGATAGTTGGAATGGAATTTTTGTTAATCCTCCTATCCAAAGGTCATATGCCCATTCACTCGAACAAAGCATAATGAGCCCAAGAAGACATAGGCAGACCCAAAGGATTATTAATTTTTTAATTGAGTTCTTTATCCATATCGTATCATTTTTTATATAGGCTTCAGTATAGGCAGACCAATATGGGTAGGTAATAATTCCGAAGACGATACTGAGAATTTTAAAATACTTAAACGCTATATTAAATGGAGTAACCTCTGCTGGACCGATTATATGAGATATTATTATATTGTCAGAATACAAGACGATTATTCCGCCAAATTGCATGATAAAAAACCGGCTTCCTAACCCTAATAAATCTTTTGAATGACTTAGATTGATTGAATTAAAGTTTGGCATCAATTCTTTGTACCTAAATAAAAATGCGTTTACGGTTGCTAATAAAATCACAACAAGGTTAGTCCCAGAAAATATATAAGCAATTGTTGTTAACGATCCATCATTCAAACTAGATGAAGCCCAATAAAGACAAATAACAGTTCCTAGCATTCCCAAGGAATTCGTAGCGCTTGAATAGGCTGGCGCTTGATGGGCAGTGTAAATTGTATGAACAAGTTTGAGCACGAATTGTGCGCATCCAAAACTGAGAACGATAAACAAACAGGAGGTAAGCTCACCGCTCAGATTTTGGTTTATATTAAATATTGTTCCCCAGTCTAGCAGCGTATTTAATACAATGAAGAAAATAAAAAGTACTATTGATATTGCAGCAAGCAAGAAGTAAGCGGTACTAACCAGTGATTTAGCCACTTCATTGTTATACTGCGCTATAGCTTCAGATAATTTATTTCTTAAACCATTTCCAAGCCCAGCATCAAGGAAAAAAAACCACATTAGCGAGGAACCTACAGTTATCCAAACTCCATATTTGACTTCGCCTAAGTAGTTTAATAAAATGGGAACCAACAAGAGGTTACTGACAATGTCAATTCCTTTGAATCCAAACGAAATGGCGACGTTCGTAGCAATTTTTTTTGACCGACTAGATATGCTGGTAAAATTTAAATTCACGCCAAATTCGTGAATTATGAAAATATATTTTTGAATTTAGCTATCCAATTGCGTTCAGCTTCGTCTTCGTAATAACCATAACCATAACCATAACTATAGCCATACCCATAACTTGCAGAGTTGTTAATCACTGCATTAAACAGTATACTTACATTTTTAAACTTTCCTTCATTATAAAGCTTTTTAATGTTATTTAAATGAATAATTCTAGACACGTTTTGCCTAACAACAAAAATATTCAGGTCAGCATATTTTGAAATCAAAGAAGCATCAGTAACTAGTCCGACAGGCGGGGTATCAATTACAATAAAGTCATAATGGTCATGTAGCAAATTAAATAAGTCATCCATTCGCTGACTCATAATCAATTCTGCAGGGTTTGGAGGCACCGGGCCAGAGGGAATGATGTCTAAATTTGAAATATCTTCAGATTTAATGGTTATATCCGCTAGATTAGTTTCGGAATTAGAAAGATAGGTGCTTACCCCAATATTATTAGGGATACCGAAATCCTTTACAATTTTAGGCTTACGCAAATCACAACCAACTAGAATAGTTCTTTTACCAGACATGGCAAGAATAATTGATAAATTACTTGATGTAAATGTTTTTCCCTCCCCGCCAATAGATGACGTCACTAATATTTTTTGACATGCTTTTTCTGAAGTGAAATATTGGATGTTAGTTCTAAATACCCTAAATGACTCCGATAATGGCGATTTAGGTTTGTTCAGAGTAATTAGGTTCTCTGCCGAATTATTAACGCCTATAACACCAGCTAATGGAATTTTTGTTTCCGTAATTGTCTGCAGATCCTGGACCTTGTCATTCAAAATATTTTTTAAATAAATTAAAATGGTGGGAAGCAGCAGCGCTAATACTAATGAAATAGAGAATATCTTATTTTTGTTAGGAGTGATAGGGAAGAATCCAGGTTTTGCGCTAGAAACAACTTTGATATTGGATACAGTAGAAACCATAGTTATCTCAGTTTCGGCTCTTTTTTGCAGTAAAAACGTGTATAATTCTTCCTTAACTTTAAATTGTCTTTCAAAACTCAGTAGTTCTTTTTCTGATGTTGGTATACCAGATATGAGGAGCTTATATCGATTCAATGATTTTATTGAGGCATTTCGGGAAACAATTAGCCCTTGCTTAATCGTGGTTAGATTTTCTTTGATATTAGTTTTAATATATTCCATTTCATTATCTATCGATATCGCATAAGGATTATTCTCCTTATTTGAAAATCCAATTTTTTTTCTCTCGTATTCTAATTCTTGAAGTTTTGCAATTAACCTGCTTAAAGCTATAGATTCAATACCAATAGAGGAAGGTGATATATTTTTGTTGCCGACCTTCCCAGAAACATAATCTTGTAAATAATCAATAAACTCAAGTTTAACGTCTATTCGTGAAATTTCTACATCAACCATATGAACATTCTCTATGAGATAGTCAGAGTTAACTTGTGAATTTGTAATTCCTTTCAAAATTTTGTACTGTTCAATCTGTTCTTCAACTATTTTTAATTCTGCGTTAATATTTTCAAGTTGATTATCGATAAACGCAACAGTGTTTTTTGCAAATTCACTTCTTTGTTCAATATCGTTTAAGATGTATTCTTCTGTTAGAGTATTTAAGAAATTGACGGCCTTTTGAGGTATAGCTGATTTTAAGCTTATTGTTATCGCAGAAGAGCTTGAGTTGGGATATATTTCAATAGCATCTCTGTAAATTGTCCCTAAATCTTGAATTGTATAAAATTGAACTAGAAAATTTCTATTTCTATAATCCTCATGGTTGAAAAAATCTGCGGGTGCTGAGGAGCTTTTAACAAGTTTAATTTTTCCTAATTCATTCTCAATTAAATCTCCAAGTGAATACTCATTGCTTTTTTGTTCATCTTGAAAAATTCTACGAAGTACAAAGTGGGTCGAATCTAAAAACTGAATTTCAATCTTAGAAAAATAAGCGGGGAAAAGCAAAGTGTCTATGATAATGTTGAACGGACGATCATTATATACTTCAGTAGTTTTAACGTCACCAACTAAAAAGTATAAGGTCTCAAAATTGAGCTTTGCTAAGCTACGTTCCAGCAGCTGCTCAGACATTAGTATTTCGATCTCACTTTCTATTGGTTTTTGAATGGTTTTCCCAGGGTTTAACTGCTT
>CAJQPE010000095.1 GCA_905480125.1 uncultured Flavobacteriales bacterium
GGCTCTTGTAATAGCGGACCACTTATTAAGAAATAAAACAGCTAAACTATAGTATGAAAAAGTTAGGATTGCACTGGCAAGTAATAATTGGATTAATCGTTGGTGCCGTTTATGCATGGTTGGCAGTTACTAATAATTGGACCGCATTTACCATGGATTACATTAATCCATTTGGAAATATTTTTATTAGCTTACTCAAAATGATTGCTGTTCCTTTAGTGCTGTTTTCAATTATTTCAGGAGTTATTTCTCTTAAGGATATTACCAAATTGGGTAGATTGGGATTAAAAACACTAGGTCTCTATTTGATAACTACTTTGTTTGCGGTTACACTGGGTTTAGTATTTGTTAACATAATAAAACCAGGTGAACACCAAGATGATTCCATTAGAGTTGAAAACAGAATTGCTTATGAATTGTGGCTGGCAGATAATCCAAATGTTCAAAGAGTAGATGATCTTCGATTATTAGACAACCCTAAATACGCCCAAAAGACGGCAGAAGTTAGTGCGCGTTTAAAAGGTGAAAAATATAATGATTGGGTAACAGATAAAATGAATAAAAAAGCAGGAACTGTAAATAAGGGTCCGTTAAGTGCGTTAGAAGATGTATTCTCTTCTAATATTTTTCGTTCTCTTGCCGATAGTAAAATGCTTCAGATAATCTTCTTTGGCATTTTCTTTGGGGTTGTGTTGTCAATGATTCCAAAAGATAAGGCCAAGCCTGTAATAGGTTTAGTTGAAGGGTTAAATGAAGTTTTTATAAAAATGGTAATGGTAATAATGAAAGCAATGCCATTCTTTGTATTTGCTCTTATGGCAGGTCAAATTGTAAAAGCTGCAGGAAGCGATCCAGCAAAGTTTACTGAATTAATGAAATTCTATCTCTGGTATGGTTTTGTTGTAATATTTGGGTTGGTAACTATGGCTTTTGTTGTGTATCCTTTAATAGTTAAAGCTATGACTGGAATGGGATTTGGTAAGTTTTTAGGAGGAGTTAGAGATGCTCAAATCACTGCTTTTTCTACAAGTAGTTCTGTTGCTACCTTGCCCGTAACTATGGATTGTCTAGAGAATAAAATAGGGGCATCTAAATCAACTGCTAGTTTTGTTTTACCAATTGGAGCAACTGTAAACATGGATGGTACAAGTCTTTATCAAGCGGCAGCGGTGGTTGCAATGGCGCAATTTCATATGATTGATTTATCTATTGCTCAGCAAGCTATTATTGTCGGAACAGCAACTTTGGCTTCAATCGGGGCAGCAGCTATACCAAGTGCAGGATTGGTATTGATGATGGTGGTATTAGAATCTGTTGGTCTTAACCCAGCTTGGATAGCAATAATATTTCCGATCGATCGTATTTTAGATATGTGCAGAACTGTCGTAAATGTAACAGGAGATGCAACGGTTACAACAATAATTGCCAAATCAGAAGACGAATTAATATCAGAATAGTGATGAAAAAAGCATTAAAAATTGTAGGAGTTATATTCATATTACTTATTGCAGCAATTGTGATTTTACCAATCATTTTTAAAGATGATATTATACAATTGGTTAAAGATGAAGCTACGAACAACCTAAATGCAACGGTTGATTTTGGCGATTTCGATTTGAGCATCATTTCGACTTTTCCGAACTTTATGTTTAGCATAAATGATGTAAAAGTTGTTGGAGTAGATCAATTTGAAGATGTGACTTTAGCGAGTATAGGCACTCTCCAAACAACGTTAGATATCAATAGCGTTATCGATGGCGAAACAATTAAGATTATTTCATTTGAATTAATTGATGTTACCGCAAACGCAATTATATTAAAAGACAGTACTGCCAATTGGGATATCGTAAAATCGACAACTACATCTGAAGAAGAAGATTCTACAGAGGAAACTAAATTTAGCCTAGGGATAGAGCATTATGCGTTCAAAAACATTAATTTGATATACGATGACGAACCAGTGAATATGTATGCAGAAATAAAGAATTTTTCTCATGAAGGCGATGGCGATTTTACACAAGATATTTTCTTGTTAAATACATTTACATCGATTGAATCGATAACCTACAAAATGGATGGAATGGTCTATTTCAATAAAGCGAATATCGAAACTAAATTCGATATCGAGATAGATAATCCTAACGCCAAATACACTTTCAAAGAGAATAGTTTTAGAATTAACGAATTTGAGCTGGCATTTGATGGTTGGGTGGCCATACCAAAAAATGACGTAGAGTTAGATGTTTCATTTCAAACCAATAAGCCAGATTTTAAAAGTTTATTGTCTCTAGTACCGGCAGTTTATTTAACCGATTTCGTTGATGTTAAAACTGAAGGTAAAGTTGCTTTTAATGGAAGTGTGAAAGGGGCTTACGGTGCCGATGGTTCTTTACCAGCTTTCGATGTTAATCTATTGGTTGAAAATGCAATGTTTAAATACCCTGATTTGCCTAAGTCGGTAGATAACATTCAGATTAAAATGAATGCAAAGAACTCAGGAGGAAGCGAAGACAATACAATTTTCGATATAGGTCAATTCCACATTGAAATGGGTAGTAATCCAATTGATATTAAAATGAACATTAAAACTCCTGTTTCTGATCCGAATATGGAGGGGTCAATAAAAGCGCAAGTAAACATAGCTAGCATGAAAGAATTTATCCCTATGGAAGAAGGTGATGATTACAATGGTAATATCACAATGGATATTGATCTTGGCGGAAAGCTTTCAACAATCGATAACGAAGATTATGAAAACTTCAAATTTGAAGGAAATCTAATCATCTTGGACATGAACTACAAGACAGCTAGTTTGCCTTATGAAGTTGACATGAAAAGTATGTATATGGAATTTTCTCCTCATTTTGTAGAATTGACTGCATTCGAAACCAATGTTGGCAAAAGTGATTTTGCAGGAAAAGGTAGGGTAGAAAATTTTTTAGCTTACACGTTTAGAGATGAGCCATTGAAAGGGACCTTCGAAATGCGTTCAAATTACATTGATGTAAATCAGTTTTTGGAAGAGGATGCTTCGGAAGAGGAAGTTAGTGCCGATGAGTCTTGTCAACAAGGAAGTGAAACAACTGAAGAAGGAGTCGCAGAAGTCCCTTCAAACATAAACTTTGTTATGACTATGGATATCAAAGAAATGTTGTATCATGACATCCAAATGAAAGCCGTAAAAGGAGGTGTAACTATTCGAGATTCTCAAATGAAAATGGATAATCTGTTCATCAATATGATTGATGGAAGTGTTAATATGAACGGAACCTACGACACACGTTCAGAATTGCCGAAAATTGATTTTTCTTATGATATCAAACATTTCGATGTACCAACAATGTACAAGATGTTTAACTCTGTTAAAGAGATTGCGCCAATTGCTGAAAATGCTACTGGTAAATTGTCTACTAATCTTGAAATGCATTGCATGCTAGATAATAAAATGGAAGTTGATTTAAATACTCTAACTGGAGGTGGTGTGTTGCATACAGAAAATATTGTGGTTGAGAATTCAGAATCATTATCTCAATTGGCTGATGCTTTAAACCAACCGAAATTTAAAAAAATGGTTTTAAACGACAATAAGATTTTTTATGAATTTAGAGATGGAAGAATGTTCTTGGATCCGTTTGATATGAAAATAAGTAATAGCAAAGCTAAAGTTTCGGGTTCTCAAGGTTTTGACAAATCGATGGATTATAAAATGGCAATGGATATAGCTATTTCAGAATTTGGGTCAGAGGCAAACAATATGGTAAACGGCCTGTTGGCTGAAGGAAATAAATATGGTATTGACGCAAAAATGCCGGAACGTATTAATGTTGACGTATTCATATTAGGAACAGTTACTGAACCAAAAGTTTCTTTAGGTCCAGCAGGAGGCACAAAACCTACGATAGAGGATATTAAAGAACAAGTTATTGAGGAAGTAAAAGAGATTATTGAAGAAAAGGTAGAAGAAGTAATTGAAGACACTAAAGAAAAGGCTAGTGAAGAAGCGGACAAAATATTAGCTAATGCGCAAAAACAGGCAGATAAAATCAAAAAACAAGCAAAGAAAAATGCTGCACAAATTAAGAAAGAGGGCTATGCGCAAGCGAGTGCCTTAGAAAAAGAGGCTAGTAATCCGCTTCAAAAAGCAGCGGCAAAAATAGCTGCAGATAAGGTTCGTAAGGAATCGGATAAAAAAGAACAACAAGCAATAGCTGAAGGTGATAAGCAAGCAAAATCGGTAATGGATGCTGCTAAAAAGCAAGCTAACGAACTATTAAAATAATATGATTGATAAAAAGATTGAATGCCAAAATATTCATTCATTTTATCATTAATGACTTAAATTATCTCATGAAAACAAGGTCAGTTATATCGTTGCTTTGCCTTTTGATAATATCGAGTTTTGTATTCTCTCAGGAAGATCCTTGTCCAACCATTACAGATAAAAAAGCTCTTAAATATTACAAAGAAGGAATTGACAAGAAAAAGAACAAGAAGGACGTCCGAATGGGCTTTTTAAAAAAAGCACTTGACATTGATCCAAACTTCGTTGCTGCTAATTGCCAGTTTGGTAGAGATTTAGCAAGAACACTAAATTATGAAAAAGCTTCTCTCGAACCTTGCAAAAAGTATTTTCAAGCTGTTGTCGATATTTGCCCTGAGTATCATTCCGACCCATATTATTATCTGGGAATTATCGCATACGAAAATGCTGAGTATATAAAGGCAACGGGATATTATAAAAAGTTTATGAACTTTCAGGGCGGAACTGGAGATACATTTGCTCGTGATTATGATCGAAAATACGAGCAGGCTAAGTCAGACTGCAAATGGGCTAGATTTTACGCTTTTCATGAAGGTAAAGAAGTCCCATATAATCCTGTAATTGTAGAAGGCCCTAGTATGGAGCATGACGAATATCTTCCTCTCGTCTCGCCAGATGCGGAGAAAATGTACATTACTCAAAGGTTGAAAATAGAACAACAAGGTCCAAAAGATGGTCTTTATGAGCGCGATGACATCATGATGTCTGAACTTTTTGTTTTCTGCAGAAAGAATGATGCTGGTGGTTTCAAAGAGCCTGAGTTAATGCCAAAGCCTTTTAATATGGACCCTGAAGCAAATTATGGAGGAGCTTCTATCTCGATTGATAATAAACATCTTTTTTTTACCATCTGTGCTGAGGGTAAAATGGGTTATACTAACTGTGATATATATCAGACGGATTTAGTTTATGGGTTTAATGATATTACGGAGGTTAAAGAATGGCACTGGACGGAATTAAGAAACCTGGGCCCAAATATTAATACACCAGATGGCTGGGAATCTCAACCAACCGTTTCGGCTGATGGAAAAATCTTGTATTTTTCTAGCTATAGGGAAGACAGCAGAGGAATTGATATATACTCAAGTAAAAGGCTGTCTGATGGTTCATGGGATGTTGCTGAAAATTTGGGAGAACCTATAAATACAGAATACAATGATAAATCTCCTTTTATGCACACCGATAGTGAGACGTTATATTTTTCATCTGACGGCCACATGGGGTTTGGTAAATACGATGTGTTTTTCGCACGTAAAGATAATGAAGGTAATTGGCTTGAGCCAATGAATATAGGATCGCCTATTAATAATGAAGGTGATCAACATGGATTTGTGGTTAGTACTGATGGCAAAACGGTATATTTTGGTTCCAATTTAATTAAAGAAGGAGGTAAGGGAGGTTATGATATCATTTCTTTTGAACTATATGAAGCTGCTCGCCCAGAGAAAGTTGTTTTCTTAAAAGGAAACGTAAAAGATGAGCATGGAAACGCCGCAAAAGACGCCTCCATAGAAATGAAAAACGTATCTACAGATAATGTAACTTCTTTTGATGTTGACACAGTTGATGGCTCATACGCAGCTGTAGTGACTCTTAAAAAAGATCAAGACGTTATTGTTAGTGTAAAAGCTCAAGACAAGATCTTTAATTCGCACTACTTTAAATCGGAAGATACAATTTCAAATGTATTTACGGAGTTAGAAGTAAAATTAGAACATATTCACCCAGGAAAGCCATTCAAACTGTATGACATCTATTTTGATCATGCTTCTTCGGTGTTAACCAAACCTAGTAAATCGATGCTAGATGAATTCGCTAAATATTTAAAAGAGCATCCTAATTTGGTTATTGCAATATATGGACATACGGATGATAATGGAGAATCGGAAAGTAATCTTCATTTATCAACTGACAGAGCTTTTTCAGTGATGTCATACTTGCAAGAAGACGGTATAGAAAAAGAGCGTATGTCCTTTGAAGGTTATGGGGAAACCAAACCCGTTGCGCCTAATGATACAGCAGAAAATAGAGCAAAAAACAGAAGAACAGAGTTTATGATTATTTCTAATTAATATTAGTTTAATGGTAATGAGGTAGTTAAATCTTATTATTAGAAATAAGGCTGTTTAATCAAAGAAATTTGTATGTTTTTTTGTGCAGAAAAGATATTCGTCCCATCCCAAGCATGGGCTTCTAATTACTCCGAAGTATAGAATTTAGTGATGTTGTAACTAACTAGAAAACTAAGCATATTTCTTTAAATATCTCATGAAAAAAATTAGTTTGGACCTTTTGCATAGAAATTAAGCAGAAAAACGTTCACCTAAGAGATTACAATGTTTAGTGCCCTGAATAGCATAAACATCGTAATGATAGCAATAAGGATAAATAAGCTGCCTTTGGCATACTTTGGTTGCCGTTTTATATCTTTTCGGTATGCCCAAATAAGTATTAACCCGAAGACCAATATAAAAAACACTGAGAAACTGATTTGGCCTTGAGAAAAAGGCATCGCTTACTTTTTTTTGAACTTAGTGCATGTATTTCCAAAGTTCATGTAGTACGTGTCTTTTGGTATGTTAGCAATATTAATTCGGCTATCGTAACCTTTTTTCACAAGATTTCCAAACTTGTCGAATACTTCAAAACTGGTCTTTTCTGTAAATTTTATTTCTTGTTTCTTACCATAAACAATATAAGAAATTTCACGTTTGAGGCTATTGTAAGAAACACTTGGAGTGTATTTGGTTTTGTCTATATAACCTTTTTGTTTAACTCGATACTTATTTCTGCCAGCATGCGGGGATGTTTGAAATTGGTAATTATTTTGAGTTAAATTTCCTTTTCCTTGAACTTGACCTACTTGCACCCATTTGTTCCATTTAAATTGTTCTATAATAAAGGTAAGTTTCGACTTTTCTGTTATTGTTGACCATTGCAAATTACCTTGATTGTCAATACTGATGTTGGTGGTTTCGAAAGTTGGATTGGGTAAAAGGGCATCTGGATTTAATACTTTTGGCACACACCCGTTATTGTTATATTTAATTTCAATTAAAACAGGCGCACCAAGCTCAAGATGAAATTGATCTAAACTTATCTCAAACGCATCAGAATTAATTT
This sequence comes from uncultured Flavobacteriales bacterium, assembly GCA_905480125.1. Classification (GTDB taxonomy): domain Bacteria; phylum Bacteroidota; class Bacteroidia; order Flavobacteriales_G; family NORP312; genus NORP312. The sequence goes on from CAJQPE010000095.1 coordinate 7,445, forward strand.
CATCTGTTGCAAAAGTTCCATTAACAAGAACAGCGTAGGTACAATATCCAACTCCAGAATAGGAAAGAGAGTTTTGAATGTAGATGTTCCTGCTTTGGTACTCACCTTCAATTACGATAACACCCGCAATCAAATACTGGTTAAGAATAACTGAAATAATTACCAAGATAGATTTCATCATTGTATGATAAAACTAATAATTGTTTTGTTTGAAATTGATTCTTCTTTTAAATTTTTATTAACAATTAACATTAAAATTTAGCAAGTAGTTTGCCAAAATATTTACTTTATTTATCAATTCTTTTATCATGTTTTAATGTTTTTAGCCTAAAAAGAGCAAAATACGTTTCCAACGATTTTAATGTTTTTTCGATTACTTCATTTAACGCGATTACTATGAGGGCCCTAATGGATTCAATGTTGTTAAAAACATCGTGGAAATCAATTTTAATTTTGCCATTACTGTTCATACGAAAAAATCATCAAAATATTATGCGAGATTTGAATTGTATATACTGATAAGAAGTGTAATACGTTTTTTATAGTTTTGCACCTTATTAGACTCGTGGATATGAATATTTCAAAACGACAAATAATAACCGGTGTGGCTATATTAACTTTGGTAGTTGTTATAAGTGCTTGTAAGAAGAACAGATTAAACAAAGAAACAATTTGTTCTGAGGACAACTCTATAGCAGAAAACATGTTTGCTGATATCTTTAATGTGACTTATAAGTTTGATGATACCGAGACCAAAACTTATCTAAATAATACAGCATCATATTGGCCAAATGATACGATTTATGTGCATAATTGGCATAGCTGTTTAACGATAATAAAGCAATTTATTGACTCAGCTACTTTTGAAAGAATAATTACTTTGGATTTTGGTACTAGTGGATGTGATTTAGGTGATGGTAGAATTAGAACCGGTAAGGTAATTGCACATAAAATAGGAAGGTATGGAATAACAGGAAGTACTGCTATAATTACAGCAGATCATTATACTGTAGATGATTATGGACTTAAAGGGACGAAGACCTTGACTAATTTGGGGAAAAATTCAGTAAATCAACAGTATTACTCTGATATTATATCAGGGGGAGAAATAAGTACTCCAGATAGCGAAACAATCACTTGGAAATCAACCTACACCAAAACATGGGTAGAGGGAGCTAGTACATGGTTCTTCGGTACATTAAGTGAAGATGGATTAATAGATTCGCTCTACTTGTTGGGTACAGATGGTATTTATGACGATGTATGGGAAATTACTGGGTCTGGAGATGGTATAAACAGAGATGGTAGAGCATTTGAAGTAGATATAATAGCACCACTCAAATTACAATGGTGCGAGTCATATGTTGAAGTTACTGAAGGTGTTGCTGAAATTCAACCTGAAGATTTAAAACTCAGAAATGTTGATTTTGGTGAAGGAAATTGTGATAACGAAGCAACTGCAACGATTGGTAAGAATAGGTATAAATTCGAAATTCGAAATAACATAAAAAAATAGGGAGAAAGTGATATTAGGTTCGTTTTGTTCATGAAAAAGTTATATACAACACTCGGAATTATTCTACTGTTTCTTAGCTTAGTTGCATTCTTATTATTACGGTTTTATGAACCGGTTTCGCTAGAAGACGATAGTACTTTTATTGAAAACGCCAAAATAATTTCTAAAACTGAATTTAATTTACTTTCGACAGATTCTCCAATATTTATTGGTTGGTCAAGAACTAATTTTACTCCTAATTCTGCTGCTCATAAAACAAGAGGACTTTTTAATGAACCATATGAAGATGTTTTAGATTCTTTATTTATCAATTGTATTTATCTTAAAAAAGATACAGTTCAATTTATAATTCTATCTTATGATCTTTTATTAGTCACTCCAGAATTGGCGTCTTCTCTGAAAAAGAAATTATTATCTCGTGGGATTTCAAATGTTTATTTTTCTGCATCACATTCGCATTCATCGTTTGGTGGTTTCGGAAAAGAATTAGTAGCAGAAATAGCTCTAGGTAAATTTGATCAATCGATATTTGATCGTATAATTGATAGAACGATAGCAACGTTAGATAAGGCCGTCCAGATACAAGACACTCTTCAAAATATTAGTTACAAGGAGAAAAATATAAATAGAGCAATCAATAGATTAAAAAATGAATACTATGTTGAAGAAAAACTAAGGCAAGTTCATTTTTCGTCAACAAGGCAGTTAGCGATAATGAGTTCGTTGAACATACATCCAACATTTATAAATCCTGAGCGAAAGGTAATTTCAAAAGATTATCCAAAAATATTTAGTAAAGAAAAATCCGATGAGTTTGGAATGTTTGTGGCTGGGGCAATGGGAAGTATAAAGCCAATGAGTTTCAAGAAAGATACTAGCCAAATTACTCGATTTAAAACAATAATTGATGAGACACCATATACAGTTGTTGACTCTACTTTAAGAATAGATTTAATTGGTTTTAATTCTATCAAATTAGTGACGCCTGCTTTAAGGCCATTGCTAACAAAAAATATTTGTTCTTCTCATTGGTTATCTTCGATTTTAATCGGAACTCCAAAAACTTCTATTGAGGTACTTCGAATTGGCGAGATTCTTATGCTAGCTCTACCTTGCGAGTTGTCTTCAGAATTTTATCCGGAGCTTCAAAAATTAGCTGAGGCAAAAGGATTACGATTAATAATTACATCGTTTAATGGTTCATATGTAGGTTATACAACACCATCAAGGTATTTTCATATCGACCATATGGAAACAAGAATAATGAATTGGACAGGAAAATACGGTGGTGATTATTATAACGAATTGGTTCGGCTCATTATAGAAATGCAACTTTAGAGTTTAATAATTTTAAATTCAGTTCTTCTGTTCATTTGGCGACCATCAGCATTATCATTTGAAGAGATTGGGTTTGCCTCACCGTATCCTTTCGAAACTAACCTATTTTCAGCTATTCCCTTTTTAATTAGGTAATCTACTACTGATTTGGCTCTTCTGTCCGATAGGTCAAGGTTGTAAGAGTCAGAACCTTGGCTGTCAGTATGTCCAGAAAGTTCAACTTTTATCGATGGGTTATCGGTTAAAATTTTATGAACGTTTTCTAATTCAATCGTAGATTCCGTTCTTAGGGTGGCTTTATCAGTATCGAAGAAAATGTTTTTCAATACGATAACACTACCCACTTCAATTTTCTTTAAATCCACGTCTTTTGTTACTTCTTTGTATGCAGCAGCTTCTGGAATCAGAAAATTTTCTGAATGAAATAAATAACCCTCAGACTTAACAGCAATACCATAATTTTTACCAGCTGGCAAAGAGACTAAATATTTTCCAGTTGTACTATTCGAGACAAAACTCGCTACAACTTTACTCAATTCATTATCTATAACCTCAACCTTAGCTCCAACAGGTTTTTTGGTTTTAATATCTCTAACTATGCCTTTCAAAATTGTAACACGATTGGCAGATACTTCGACAGCTGGTTCGATAACAATTTCTTTAACGGGTTTAGCAACATTAGCAAGTAGATTATCTTCATTGTTGAGTATTACCTCCTTTTCTGGACCCAAAAAAGTAACTAAGTAAATATCTTTTTCTCCCTGACCTTCATTGTGTTTATGAGATGAAAGATAACCATGTTTGCCACTTGCAGACACAACGAAAAAGATGTCATTATCTGGAGAGTTAATAGGGTATCCAATATTCGTAGGCTTTTGCCAAATTTCTCCAACAAGTTTAGAAACAAATACATCGTATCCGCCCATAGTGTTATGACCAGTGGAACTAAAATACATAGTTTGTCCATCAGGGTGCATAAAAACAGCTTCTTCATCGTATTTTGTATTGATGTTTGGTCCAAGATTTTTTGGCACTCCCCAAAATTCTTTCTCCGCATTCCATTCACTTTTATAGATGTCGTGAGACCCCATTCCCCCTTCAGGTTTATTACTTACAAAATATAGTATTTTGCCATCGAAAGAAAATGATGCAGAAGATTCGTGGAATTTGGTGTTAACATTTTTTCCAAGTTTTTTTGGCTTGCTCCATTCATCACCATTTAAAAAACACTCATAAATGTTGCCATCTCCTTTATCATCAAGGTATATAAGTAGTTTTGTCCCATCTGGTGAGAGTCCAATTGTCGCATCATGCCCATCACTATTAATTTGTTTTCCCATGTTTTCAGGAGCACTCCACGAATCCCCATTGTGGTGAGACACGTAAACGTCTTCAAAGTATTCTTGCGTAAGCGGATCTTTTTTATCTCCAGTAGAACCCTCTCGACGAGACGTAAACATCATAATTGACTCATCAGCAGATATAATTGCACCGTATTCTGGATGTTTCCCGTTTATGATACTACCCATATTGTCTATAAAAACGCGAGTAGGCTCAGCTTCCAATTTTTTTCCAGTACCACATTCTTGTATCTTTTTTAAGATATCCGCTTTTGATTTCGGAGATGCGTCTGCCGGCATCATTTTTTGATATTTTTTATATTCGTTAATTGCTTTGTCCCATTCTCCTTTTAGGTGATATCCCCTGCCAATCATATAAAATATTTGTTTATCCACCCTTGGATCAAGCTTGTAGGATTTTAAGAAATATTGAAGCGATTCTGTTTTGTCATTTGTCCCTTTTAGATAACATTTTCCAATCTTAAAGTTTAAGGAGGCATTATTTGGATTAAACTTTTGAGCTTGTTCGTATAATGGTAATGAAAGTTTGTAGCCTGCTCTCATTGTAACACCATCCTCTCGCGTAAACTGCATAATATGATCATCACCTTCTTTAATTTGATTGATGGCGACTTTCATTTCTTTTTTATTGTCTGGAAAATTATCTTTGATGAATTCAATATTTTTTTGCGCAAACAGCAGATTTGAAATCCCAATAAGTATGACTATAGCTATGTTTTTGAATGTTTTCATAATTAGTCGTTACAAGTGTTGTCAACGTATGTTTGTCCGTTGTTAATTCCTAATTCTGCCGCTCTGCTCCAGTCAATACAAGCACCATCTTTATCTCTGACCATCTCTTTAGAAATACCTCTATTTAAATAAGCTTCCCCATATTTTTTGTCAATTTTAATTGCTTGATCGCAGTCGCTAATTGCCCCTTGGTAATCTCGCAGTTTATATTTAGCCGTTGCTCTGTTGTTTAATGCAAAAGCATATTGAGGTTCTATTTTCAATGCTTTATTAAAGTCTTTTATTGCTTCTGTATATTCTCCTAATTCAAATTTAGCACTACCTCTATTGTTATATGCAACATAATAATCTGGTTTTAACCTAATTGCTTGGTTGTACTCTTCAATAGCACCTTTTGAATCACCTGTTTTTCTTTTTATACTTCCTAAATTGTTGTATGCAAAGGCCAGAGAGGGGTCACTAATAATCGCTTTTTCGTAATCAGTCATAGCACCTTTGTAATCTTCAAGTTTACGTTTAGCACTTCCACGGTCATTATATGCGTATGCATATTTTTTGTCAACAATTAATGCCTTGTTAAAGGCGAAAACAGATTCTTTAAATTTTCCTTGTTCAAATTTTATTAATCCACTATAGTAGTAATAGTCGGCATTTTTTGGATTTATCTTAGAGGCCGCCTTATAATCACTTAATGCTTCGTCTGATTTTCCAGATTCGTATTTGGCTTTCCCTCTTTGATATAGCGCTGCGTCATTTTCAAATAAGGTGTCATTTTCGATAACAATATCAAAGTCGCTAATTGCTCCTTTGTAATCTTTAGTTTCTGTTCTAACTAAGGCACGATTATAATAAGGAGCAATGAATCTTGGTTCGATAGATATGGCTTGACTAAACCTGTCAACAGCAATGTTGTATTTTTTATTTTGAAATGCTTTTACTCCTTCATTATACTTTTCCTGAGCTTCTATAGGAATAATTAATGTATCGCTCTCTGAAATAACAAGGGAATCAATTGAAAACGTGTCAGCAGGTAAAACTGATGTTTGGTTCTGAGAGAAGCTTACTGAACATATAAAAAGAAGCACTATAAATGGCAAATAACTCATAATAAAGATTTGCAGCAAAATTACTATTAACTCATTACTAAAGCTTTAAAGTGAGCAATATTTTGCGGTATTTTAATTATATCTTCCTTTTCAGGAATAGCTTCTAATTATAATGTTTCGATGAGCATTCATCTTTTCAAGAGGAAGATGATGGTTTAAAAAATAATCAAAGTAATGTTTAATTAGCTTTTGTCTAAAGCTCTGTAAAAAAAAATACTAATATTTATTTGACGATTATTTTTTGACTTTTAGCATTGCTGCCTATGACTTTTACGAAGTAGATTCCAGGAGGATAATTATTTGAAGTGTTAATGGAATAAGTAAAAGATTCGTTAGCTTGTTTGAGAGGTGTTTCAGATAACATAATATGACCAAAAATATCTAATACTTCTATTTTAACATCATTTACAATATTATCTTCGCATTGAGAAAGGGTTATTTTGCATTCTTCCTTACACGGATTAGGAAAAACACTTAAGGTGCCATTGCAATCGCCAATCTTATTGTTGTTTTCTAATTTTACATCGACTATTCTGAAATATTCATAATTACCATCGTAATCTGTTTGTTTAAGTCGATAAAAGACAACATTTTCGAGAGGATCTTTGTCGTAAATTTCATAACTTAATTTTTTAGTACTGTTACCAGCTCCGGGTATTTCAATAATTTCAGTAAAATCATTGCCTGTTGAACTTCGCTCAATAGTAAAAAAATCATTATTTATTTCTTGTGCAGTGCTCCAATATATTCGTATAGTGTTTTCTTCAGAAACGATAGCATTAAAGCTTAATAATTCAATAGGTAATATACCCGGCACAAATCCAGTTGTAAAATTATCAGTATATTGAGGCCCTACAACATCACCGTCACTGCCATCCCATTTTCCATCGCCACCTATAACAATTTTCGAACCACCATTTCCACCTGTTACAAGGCCGCCGGCATACAATTGTACTTCAGAATTTGCATCCATAGTTATTTTTTTCCCATTTTGGAAGTCAAGGGTGCCATATACTTCAATTCTGAAATTAGAGTAGGTGCCACAATTACAACCTACCTCCACTATATCTCCTGCAGATATTACTGCAACGTCACCATCCGTAGGAACACTGCCGCAATCCCATGTTGTAGGATCATCCCAAAGTCCAGAAACAACAGACTCACATGTTGCGGAATAACAAAAGCTGAAACACGATAGAAAAAAGGCAGTAAGAAGTGTTTTCATTGTAGAAATCCGATTAAATTTCGGCAAAACTAATGAAAATATTGAGTTAAGAGAAATTTAATTCTTTACTGTATCTGGCAAAACAAATTTACCCGCCTTCATCTCATGATACTTAGCAGTAAGAAAGGCAATTAGCTTGCTAAAACTTTCGATTGCTTTTTCAGTATCTTCAGAAATCTCTTTCTTTTGAATTTTTAAACTTAATTTGCCAAATAGACCATTAAGACAAACTTCGATTTCACTTATTTTAGTGGTCCCTGATTTTGCCAATAAAGCATCAATATTTGGAAGCGCTTGACCATAAAGCAATAAATACTGTTCATCTTTAAAAAGATTAACTAGCATATTATGCAACATAACTAATTCACTAATTATTTCTTTCAAAGAATTCAAATGGCCTGTTTTTTTAATATTTTGAAATTTCATTTCAGCGATTAATTGCTTGTACCAATTATATATTTCCTGTTGTTCTGTGCCAGAAACTCCATAATTACTTATTACGGCTTCTTCTAGTTCATAAATATTAAAGTTATAGGAACGAATTAGAGCCTCAATTTGCCACATATACAAAATGTACTCGGCTATGTTGTTTTCTTTTTTGATATTAGCAATTAACATTTTTATTCTTCTTTAGCCTTATCTGCTTGATATTTAGCATTAAGACTGTTAACCAAATCTTTTGTAATATCTAAACTGTCTGGGGCATATAATAAGTCACTTAGAGCACTGTATGCCAGAATAAGTTGGTATCCATTGTCAACACTGTATTGTTTTAGAATTATAGTTAATTCCTCTCTAATCTTAATCCCCATCGTTTGTTGCTCGTCATATAAATTCTTTTCGATTCGCTGCTGCTCTTCCATTAACTGCTGCTGGCGCGATTGTAAATCGCTTTGCGTTTGTTCCAGTTTTGTTTGGTTTAAAATCATTTGTGGCTCGGTCATTTGCGAAGCCTCCATTTGAAATTGGTAGGCATCTTCTTCTAATTTTTGCCCTTTACTAACTAGATAGCTTTCTTTTGCCCTTTTAGTTGCGGCTAGTTGATTTTGAAGCTCAATAATTAGTTCATATTTCTCCCATAAAGTATCAGAATTGACGTAAACAATTGAGTTTGTCAATTTTTCGACAGGAGCAACCTGGTTGTTGAAATTTTTGATATTGTCCAAAGACTTACTTGTTCTATCTTCAGAAAAATGAAGATAGAATAGAATCGCAATTGAAATGCTAAGAAAAAGGTTAAAAATTAAATGAATTTGTTTCATAAAAATCAATATAAGGTTGCAAAGATAACCTTACTTGCGAATAAGTATTGACGATTTTAATAGAATTTAGTGGTAATTGAAATTTATGCCAGAACAGCATCTTCTTGCGGGGAGCAAATGTAAAAACTAAATGGAATTTTAACCATAACTGCAAAGTCTTGCCCAACCTCAAACATGTCATCTTCATTATCGTAACAGCACCATACAACAGATACTGAAACTTTATTAGCCTTGCTAATTTCTTCTAATTTATACAACAAGAATAAAAGTCTTTTTGATGAAGCGATATTGAAACATTCCATGTCAATTGTGAACTCAATGTCATTTGGATTTTCTGCATATTCATCCATCCAGGACAATAGATCTCGATAAAAGAATTCTGCATCATCCATCATCGACCGTCCAGATATTTTAAATAATCCATTTTCAGGATCGAAAACTACTGTCGGGTATAAATCGTTACCTAATATATTTACTGCGTCCATTTCTCAAGTAAAGATGTGAAGAATTATTGGATATAAAAACATAATTTCTACCAATGAATCAATCTTATCGATTAATCTTAAATGGAATTGGATTAATATTTATACTCTAATTTTACAGAAATATTGGTTGATAATCGATGTTAAATTAGTTTTTTTACAAAAAAGGTTATAAACTCATCATGTCTTTTAGTTTGGCAGCTTGTCTTCTAGAAATTTCAATCGTTTCTTCTCCTTTAACAGTAACTAAAAGCCCTCCGTTAAACCAAGTTTCTGATTTTTGAATCCACCTAAGATTAATAATATGTTTTCTATTGGCTCTAAAAAAAGTTTTAGAATCTAATTTCTTTTCAAGATTATTGAGTGATTTTAAAATCATTGGTCGGTTAGAATCAAAATGAACTTTCACATAATTACCTACCGATTCAAAATATCGAACGTCTTTTAAGGTAATAAACCAGCACTTTTCTCCATCTTTGACAAAAACCTGGTCATTTTCGGTAAGTACTCCATCGTCCGAAATATTTGGCTCTTCTTTATCAAGTTTTTCAGAAACTTTATCAATAGAATCTCTGAGGCGATCATCTTCAATTGGTTTTAGTAGGTAGTCCAATGCATTTACTGCGAATGCTTTTAAAGCATATTCATCATATGCAGTTGTAAAGATTACTTCAGGAACATAATCGAGTTGCTCTAATAAATCGAAACCAGATTTGCCGGGCATCTGAATATCAAGAAAAATAAGATTTGGTCTTTTTTCATGAATCTTTTGTAGAGCTTCGTCTGCGTTTACCGCTTCATCTATAATTTCAATTTTTCTGTGCTGATCTAGAAGAGATCTCAGTTCTTTTCTAGCTAATCTTTCATCATCAATTATTATCGCTGTAATGCTCATTACTTATGGTTTGTGGGATTATTAAATTAGAAACAACTTTATTATTTTCATTGTAAATTTTGAAAACGCCTTTGGCTCCATAGAGCAGCTCAAGTCTTTTAACCGTGCCGCTTAATCCAAATCCTGAAGAATTAGATGGAAGAGAATCTGTCGGCTGATATAATCCACTATTTAAAATTTCAATATACAAGTTACTGTGATCACAACTTGTTTTAATTGCAACTGTTCCACCTTTGGGCAGTTGCGAAATGCCATGTTTAATTGAATTCTCGACTAATGTTTGCAGCATCATTGGAGGAATCGAAAGTTTAGTAGTATTTGGCGCTATTTTGTAAATAATGTTTAATCTTTCTTCGAACCTTGAATGTTCCAAATCTAAGTAGTCTTTAACGAGATTTAGTTCTTCTCCAAGGGTGGTAAACTTTTTCTTTTCCGCTAAAAGAGTGCTTCTCAATATTTTTGAAAGTTTTGTAATGTTTTCTTTTGATTTTTTAGGGTTGTCATCTACTAATGCTCTAATTGTATTCATTGAATTGAATATAAAGTGTGGATTTAATTGAGCTCTCAGTCGATTTAATTCAATCTCGTTCTTAGAAGCTTCCCATTGTAAATTTTTTATTTCTTCCTTTCTATAATTCTGAAAAAAATGAAATGAAAAGTACAGCAGCGTCCACATTAAGAACAAAAAGAACCAACTTATTGTTTCTGAAAAAAACTTATTTCCATCAAAGGCGAAAGGTTCACTTGTAATAATAAACTGACTAAGGTAATAAAGAAATTCAAGAGCTATTCCAAAAACTACAACGGTAGGAAGCACCCTTGGTATAATTTTCATTATTCCTAAATCGAGCCAACCTTGTTTCACATATAGGTATCTTAGAAGCTGCGAAAGGCTAATTCCCATAGCCCAAACGGCTAACATAGTATAAAAGAAATCAGTATTTAATTCTTTTGCCCCGATGTTTAACATTATGGTTAGGCCAATATAGGTGGTCCAGCCGAATACCTGTGCAATCCAATATAAAAATTTTGTATTCAAATAAGGTGTTTTTTCAAAGTTAAACGTTTAAACTGATTTTTATTAGGCTAAAATGTTTATTAGATTAGAATATTGATAGACGGCTGCTATTCAAAGAGAAGATATTTGATATATTTGCGAATTGAAATAGAAACGGAATACCTTTTTAATTTGCTAAATGTTTTCCAATACTTAACCAATGTTAATGTTAGCAGATTATTCTAGGTATCAGAACCGAAATGAACAGTTTTTTTTGTAAAGTGAAAGTAAATCAGCGATATATTTTAAGAGAAATTTCATACCACAAGAGTTTAAAAAGCTGCTCAACAACCTACCTAAATTTAAGTTTGGCGAAATCTAATTGGATACTTGCCTTTTCAATAAAAAAATCATACTAAAATGAAAACAATTAAAATAAGTACATTATCAATTTTAGTTTTAAGTATTTTAACATTTACATCCTGTAAAAGAAAAGGGTGTACATCAGAATTAGCTACTAATTACGAATCGAAAGCAAAGAAAGACGATGGTTCGTGCGAGTTTGATAATACAGGTGTTATTTTAACATTAGATCACAAAGTAGGTTCTGACGATTTGGTTTTCACCAATAAATCTTATTACAGTGCAGTAGGTCATGAATACTTTGTAGAAACTGTTAAATATGTTCTTTCTCGAGTAAGAGTAAATAGCGCAAGTGGTGGTGTTGAGGTTTTTACAAACATGTATTTAGACGCAGGAGATGTGAGTACTTTGTCTAAAACCAGTTCTATTGAGATTCCTGCTGGTGACTATACTGGTATTACATTTACCTTCGGTTTAAGTGCAGCAGATAATGAAGCTGCTGCCTTTAATTCATCTCCCGCAACAAATATGGCTTGGCCAGACGCTATGGGGGGAGGCTATCATTTTATGAAGCTAGAAGGGTTTTACGATTCTCTAAATACCAACTCAACGTTGCAAGCATATAATGCGCATATAGGTAGCATAGATGGAATGGGAATGACGCAAGAAAATAGCTGGGAAATTTCGCTTAACGAGGCATTTACCATTGCTGGAGCGCATCATGTAGAATTTCATGTTAAAATGGATATTCAAGAATGGTTCGAAACGCCAAACAGTTATGATTTCTCATCCTGGAACAATGGTATTATGATGGAAATGATGGCGCAAACACAGCTTAAAGAAAATGGCCAAGCAGATGTATTTAGTCTCGAAGAAGTTATAATGCATCAAGATTAGTTTTTGAAATCAATTTAGCCTTTAAAAGGCTATCAATTTAGATTGTGTTTTTTTAAGTAAATAAAGAGACTTGAAGAAGACTATTATTATGAACAGTTTTTCAGCTTTAACTTCCGTATGGTAATACTAAAGCAATTTATAATTTTAATAATTTATAGTGACTTCGATTTCTGACTTTTTCTTTTTTTAATTTCGAGGCATAAACAATAAATGAATTAGATATGGTACATGGAACCCATAATTCAGAAATTGATCCACGAAATAAGGATGTTAAAGTTTTTATTAACGGAGAATTTTTTCTTAGAGAAGATGCCAAAATATCTGTTTTTGATAGTGGTTATTTAATTGGCGATGGGGTTTGGGAAGGTATGAGGCTGCACAATGATGTCATAGTTTTTATTGATCTTCATTTAAATAGGTTGTGGCATTCAGCGAAAGCAATTGGAATGAATCTTCCATTTACTAAGGAGGTTTTAGTAAATGACATTCACAAAACTCTAAATGAAAATGATATGCATGACAATATTCATTTACGAGTTATGGTAACAAGGGGGATTAAGAAAACACCGACTCAAGATCCAAGATTTACCATTTCTGGACCCAATGTCGTTATTATAGCGGAACATAAAAAAGCATCCATTGAGAGCAAAGAGCAAGGTGTAACTTTGTTTACAAGTGCCATAAGAAGGGGGTCTCCCGATTCTTTAGATCCAAGGCTAAATTGCCATAGTAAATTGCATGAGGTACAAGCACTTATTCAAGCAATTGAAGCTGGTGCTGATGAGGCATTGATGTTAGATATTAAAGGATTTGTTGCTACTTGCAACGCCACTAATTTTTTTATGATTAAGGATAGTGAGGTTTGGACTTCGACGGGGGAGTATTGCATGAATGGAATTACAAGAGGTAATATAATTAGTGTATGTAATAAAAATGATATTAGTTGTAAACAAAAAAACTTCTCCCTTTTTGATGTTTATGGCGCTGATGAAGCATTTGTAACAGGAACATTTGGAGGTGTAACGCCAGTTATAAAAATTGATGGGAAAACAATTGGCGATGGTAGATTTGGCAATTTGTCGAGAAAAGTGAGTAACTTATATGAGGAATTAATTCAAAGTGAAACTAGCTAGTATGGATGGCTCTAAAAGAATTTGTTTGTGGTCAGGGCCAAGGAATATTTCTACTGCCCTAATGTATTCTTTTGCTCAAAGAGCTGATACTAAGGTTTATGATGAGCCACTATATGCTCATTATTTATGTCAAACGAATGCGAATGAGTATCACCCAGGAGCTGATGACGTGATGGCTTCATTAGAAAACGATGGAGAAAAAGTGATCGAAATGATGATGGGTGAGCACGAAAAACCAATTGTGTTTTTTAAAAATATGACGCACCATATTCTTGATTTAGATAAATCTTTTTTGAAAGACACGATCAACGTAATTCTTACTCGGGATCCTGTTGAAATGCTTCCATCTTTTGCTGAAGTAATTGATAATCCTACTATTACTGATGTTGGGTATCAGTTGCATGTTGATTTAGTTTCTTATTT